>NZ_JAPTFQ010000095.1:0-16520 GCF_030985535.1 Stenotrophomonas sp. Sm2128 | reverse complement strand
CGCCGCAAGTACGTCCCTGTAGGCTTGGCAGCCGCATCCATGCGGCTGACACCCCACACTCCGGCACCGCCCCGCCATCCCACGGAATGCCCGCTGTTGCTGTTGCTTCGGCTGTTGCTTCGGCGGGTGGCAGGGCGCAGCCCTGCAAAGAAACCCCTACCCCCGTGGTCGGCTGCGCGAGGGCACCAGTGCGAACGTGTCCACCGCCAGCTTCTCGGCATGGTTCAACCACGCGCGGATCTCCAGATCATCCACTTCGTGGTCCAGCCCGAACGACACGTTGATCTTGCCGTTGGCATCGGGCTGCACCCACTGCTGGGCCAGCACCACCTTGCGCTGCGAGGACACCGCTTCGATCCAGAAGCCACGATCCGGCCGCGTGCTCGCCACCAGCTGCAGCATGTACTGGCCGGCGCGGGTGCGGCGACCCTTCTGGGTGATCATGTGCGCCTGGCGCACGCTCGGGCGCGGGCCCTGGAATGCGTCCAGCGGTGCGTCCACGGCAATGCCGCCACGAAGGTCGTTGTCGCGGTACAGCTTGATGCCGTTGTCACGGTTGACCAGCAGGGCGCACCAGTCGCCATCGGCCGAGCCGTCCTCGAACGCGGTGCAGCGGTCGACATAGGCCAGGGTGTTGTCCGGGTCGGCATCATCAAACTGGCGCGAGGTGTTCTCCAGATACACCGACTTCAATCCCCAGTCCTTGTCGTATTCCAGCAGCACCGGCGGTTGCACGTGCTGCAGGCCGACCACCACCTGGTCGTCGCCGTCGATCCTCAGTTCGCGGGTCGGCTCACCCAGCCACAGCGAGCGGGCGAAGGCGAGGTACTGCGGGTAATCTCGGCCGCCATCACGCTGGGTGGCCACGCTGGCGCTGGGCGCGCGCTGGGTATCGATCAGTGAACGGCCAAAGCCCATCGTCTTCAGGTTCGGGTCCAACAGGCTGAGCAGGGTCGCACCCGAATCCAGGGTGGTGCCGGCGTCGGCGCTGAGCTGCTGCGGGGCAATGCCATCGCCCAGGAAAAGCAGCAGGTTCTCGCGCTTCTGCCGGGTCAGGATGTGGGTCAGATCGTTGGGCATCGCCAGGTGGTCGGAGGCGATCACGATCAGCGTGTCCTTGCCGTACGGGCTGGCCTGGATGCGTTCGACCAGCTGCGAGATCAGCCGGTCACTGCACTTGAGCGCGTTGAGCATGTTGATGTTGCCGTACTGGCTCTGGTAGCGCTCGCCCTTGCACGACACCGGCAGGTGGCCCGCCGGGTGGTGGGTGTCCATGGTGAGCGTGGTGAGCATGAATGGCGAGCCGGCGCGCGAGAGCTGTTCGAAGCGCTGGTAGGCGGTATCCAGCAGCACGTCGTCGTGCACGCCCCAGGCGGAGTAGTGGATGCGTCCGATCTTTTTCTGCTGCTTGAACCAGGCGAGGTCATGCACTTCGTCAAAACCGTGGCTGGCCAGGAACTGGCCCTTGCCGGCGAACTGGCCGTTGGCCCCGCCCAGGTAATGGTTGGTATAGCCCTGCTGCTTCAGGTAGTCGCCCAGGCACACCGCCTTGGGCAGGAAGCTGCCCATCCGGTCCATGCTGTTCTCATCGCCCTGCGAAGTGGTCAGCGGCACGCCGCACATCGACGACACCAGGCCGGCGATGGTCCAGCCGCTGCCCTCGGCCGAGGCCAGGTTGCGCACGTCCAGCGACTCGGACGCCAGCCGGTTGAGATTGGGCATCAGGCCTGGGAATACGTTTTCGTCCAGGTACGTGCGCTCCAGGCTCTCGCCGTAGATCCAGACGATGTTGCGCGGGCGCTGCAGCGGCTGCGTCGGCACCTGGTATTCGGGGGCGATGCGGGCGAAGTCGACCGGGCGCAGCTGCTGGTACAGGCGTTGGCCGTCGCGGGCCAGCGGGCTGATCATGATCGTGGCCACCCACACGGCCGCGAAGCCCGCGAACAGCGCGCCACCGTGGCCGGGCCGGCGCCAGCGCTTCACCCGCGTGGCGAACAGCGGCAGCAGCGAGACCAGCGCCAGCACGATGAAGCCGGCGATGTAGCCCTTGAAGTCGGAGACTCCGGCGCCTTCCATGTCGGCGCCGAGGTGGTACAGCGTGGCGGCGTTGAGCCCATCACCGGACAGCTTGTCGATCAGCCACCATGCGCTGAGCGTGAGCAGCAGCAGCGAGAACGCACTGGCCTTCCACCACACCCATTTGCCGGACGCGAGGAACAACCAGCACAGCAGCAACAACGACAGCAGCAGTATCCAGAGCATAGGCAGCTTCGGCAGTGACGGGGTGGTGGTGATGGACGTCGTACCGACGCGTGTCCATCCGACCGGCGCTGCCGCAAGCACATGCATGTGACAGGCCGATGACCCGATAGTGCATGCACGAACCTGACTGAAATGTTTGTTGGAATGACGCGCGCGAAATCGCGCTCAGAAGGTAAAACGAGCGTGAAAGGCTTCGTTGGATTGCATTAAAAACCGCATGAATACGGGTGTTTTCGTAGATTCGCTAGCGATGCCCGCGCTCTTCGCGTGCCCGCGCGCGACGATCGAACAGCAATGCACTGGTCACGATGCCAAGGCCGAGCACTACGCCGATGAACAACAGAATCAGGGCGATGAGCGGGTAGCCGAACAGATGCCAGCCGGTGTCGATCTTCATCATCATCGCGGCGGCCATGATCAATGCCGCGCTGATGATGCCGGCCGCCACGCGGTTGGCGATCTTCTGCAGGTTCTCCATCAGCCGCGATTCTTCCAGGCCCGTCACCTTCATCTGCAGACGGTTCTCGGCCAGCAGCGCCATGATGTCCGACAGCTTGCGCGGCCCATCGCGCAGCAGCTGCTGCAGCTCCATCGCCTCGCTGGCGATGTTGGCTGCGGACAGTGATTTTTTCAGGCGCGCACGCATCACGTGCTGCAGCTGGCGTTCGATGATACGGCGGGTATCCAGGTCCGGTGCCAGCAACCGGCATACGGTTTCCAGGTTGAGCAGCGCCTTGCCGAGCAGACTCAGTTCCGGCGGGGTGCGCAGGCCGCAGGCGGTGGCGATGCGCACCATGTCCAGCACCACGCGGCCTTCGGAGAAACTGCCGCTGGCGGCGTAGCGCGCGATCAGCTGGCCGGTCTCGCGCAGGTAGCGCTCTTCGTCGAAGGCCTCCAGCCGCGTGCTGATGCTGATCAGATCGTCGGCTACTTCCTCGCCACGGCCATCGACTGCGGCGAACAGAATCTTCAGCAGCCGCTCGCGCAGGCGTGGCGGCATGTGCGCGACCATGCCCAGGTCGAAGATCGCCAGCCGTCCATCGGGCATCACCCGCAGGTTGCCGGGGTGCGGGTCGGCGTGGATCTCGCCGTGCACGAAGATCTGGTCCAGGTAGCCGCGGATCAGCGCCGCCGCCAGCGGGTCCATCGATTGTTCGGTGCGGCGCACATCGGGAATTGCATCCACGCGCACGCCGGTGGCCAGTTCCATGGTCAGCACGCGCTGGCTGCTGTAGTCCCACAGCGGCTGCGGAATCCACAGGCGGCGGAACGGCTTCAGGTGTCGGCCGAAACGGGCCAGGTTCTCGGCCTCGGCGTGGTAGTCCAGCTCCTGCATCAGGGTCTTTGCGAACTCGTTGAGCCAGTCGCGCAGGCGCACGCGGCGGCCCACCTGGGTCAGGTGGTCGGCGGCCAGCGCGAAGCTGCGTAGCGCCTCCAGGTCCGAGCGAAGTTGTGCAGCCACTTCAGGCTTCTGCACCTTCACTGCCACTTGGCGTCCGTCGTGCAGCACCGCGCGATGCACCTGCGCGATCGAGGCACAGCCCAGCGGTTCGGGATCGAATGAGGCGAACAGCTTGTTCACCGGTGCGCCCAGCTCCTGCTCGACGATCGCATGGATGCGCTCGACCGGAATCTCGGCCACCTTTTCCTGCATGCGCTCCAGGGCTGTGGCGAACTCCACCGGCACCATGTCCGGGCGCGTGGACAGCATCTGGCCCAGCTTGACGAAGGTGGGGCCCAGCGCTTCCAGGTCGCTGACGAACTGTTCCGGGTTGCCGTCCGCGGGAACGTCGGCTGGATTGCCTGCGGCATCCAGGTTCATGCCCGAGAACACCCCTGAATGGCGATAGCGCATCAGCAGGCGCAGGATCTGGCTGCGCCGGTTCATGCCTTTGACCAGCGGAGGATTGCCATTGGCGGTGGGCGGATTGCTCAAGCGGAACTCCCATGCGACGAAGACAGGTAGCGCCGGCCCCGGGCCGGCGATGTCCGGATTCCGCAGTGTCGCCGGGGGGCGGTGGGCACGCAGTGAATCCGACGTCTTCCGCAGTCCACACCGGATCGGTCAGAATCCGCTCATTCCCTCTCTGGACTTCCCATGGCCGGTGCCAGCCTGTTCGCCCTGCTCGACGATATCGCCACCCTCCTCGACGATGTCTCGGTCCTGACCAAGGTCGCGGCGAAGAAAACCGCCGGCGTGCTGGGCGACGACCTGGCGCTGAACGCGCAGCAGGTCACCGGGGTCAACGCCAACCGCGAACTGCCGGTGGTGTGGGCGGTGGCCAAGGGCTCGCTGGTCAACAAGGTGATCCTGGTGCCTGCAGCATTGGCGATCAGTGCGCTGGAGGCCTGGCTGCACAGCCGCGGCTGGAACGTGCCGCTGATCGTGCCGCTGATGATGATCGGTGGCGCGTTCCTGTGCTTTGAGGGCGTTGAGAAGCTGGCACACCGGTTCCTGCACTCAGCCGAGGACGACGCCGAGCATCAGGCCGAGCGGCGCAAGGCGCTGGCCGACGCGCAGGTGGACATGGTGGCGTGGGAGAAGGACAAGGTAAAAGGCGCGATCCGCACCGACTTCATCCTCTCGGCCGAGATCATCGTACTGACCCTGGGCGTGGTCGCCACCGCATCGTTCACCAACCAGCTGGTCACGCTGGCCGTGGTTGCACTGGCGATGACGGTCTTCGTCTATGGGCTGGTAGCGGGCATCGTGAAGCTCGATGACGTCGGCCTGTACCTGTCGCGCAAGGGTGGGGCCGTGGCCGCCTTCGGTCGCGGCCTGGTGGCTTCGGCACCGTGGCTGATGAAGTTCCTGTCGGTGGCCGGCACCATTGCCATGTTCCTGGTGGGCGGCGGCATCCTGGTGCACAACGTGCCGGCGCTGCACCACGCAGTACAGGCGATGGGCGGCGAGGGGCAGTGGGGCTGGCTGGTCAGCGCGGTGGGTAACATGGTGGTCGGCATCATCGCCGGCGCCATCGTGCTCGCGGCCGTGACCGGGTTCCAGAAGCTGCGCGGCAAGTAATCACCGGCGGGTCGCAAGGTAGAGGCCGACCTTGGTCGGCGCTTTGTTTCCACGTGTGCCATCCAAGGTTGGCACCTACCAAAGCGGTTCGCGACGGGCCGGACGGTCAGCCCGCCTGCACGCGGTTCTTGCCCTGTCGCTTGGCCGCATACAACGCGTCATCCGCACGGCGCAGCAAAGCCTCGGTATCGTCGCCCGGCTGCCATTGCGCCAGCCCGGCGCTGAAGTGCACCGGCACGCGCCGGTCCTGCACGGTCAGCACGCGGTGCGCCAGTGAGCGTTGCAGGCGCTGCACGGTGGCCATGCTATCGGCACCCTGGGTTTCCGGCAGCACCAGCACGAACTCGTCGCCACCCAGCCGTGCGATGCCGTCAGTGGCGCGCAGCAACAGCCTGCAAACGGCCACCAGGTGCTGCAGCAACGCATCGCCGCCGGCGTGGCCGTGCGCCTCGTTGGTCAGGTGGAAATCATCCAGGTCGATCACCGCCACGCCCAGCGGTGAGTTGTTGCGCGCAGCACGCGCCAGTTCACGCTGCAGCAGTTCGTCCAGGCCGCGGCGGTTCAGCGCCTGGGTCAGCGGATCGATGCGCGCCAGGTCACCGGCGGCACGCAGTTCCTGCTCCAGCTCGGCAATGCGCTGTTCGGCGCGTTCCACTTCCTGCCGCGCATTGGCCAGGTGATCGCGGGCCTGCGCGGCCTGTTGCTGCACCTTGCCGGTGTCGCGCATCACGTCCTGCAGCAGCTGGTTGAGGTCGGCGATGCTACGCGCCTCGCGCAGCTGCAGTGCGTAGCTGCCGATGCGGTCGTGGTATTCGCCGGTGCTGGTGGCCATGCCATCCATGCGCTCGATGAACTCGCCCATCAACCCGCGCATCGCCGCCTTCGAATCGTCGATGCCCTGGCGCAGCAGGCCCTGCTTGTAGATCACTTCGCGCAGTTCGGCACGGGTGCGCTCGACTGCCTCGGCTTCCAGCGGCCCGTCCAGCAGCTGGCGCACCGCCGCGATCTGGCCCTGCAGCCAACTGCGGTCGTCCAGCAGCTCGCTCACGTTTTCCAACAGCAGCGCGAACAGTTCCAGCAGCAGCGCCTGCTGCTCCTGCCAGCTCTCGGCACGCACGCCGACCTGGTGCCCGAGTTCGCGCACGCCCTGTTCGATCGGCTCCAGTGCGGTACCCGGCTGCCACTGGCGCAGGCGCGTGGCCAGGGCCTGCGCTTGTTCGCGCAGATCCGGGTCGTGCTGCAGCAGGGCCACCACCGCGCCACCCAGCAGCAGCCGCAGCTGCTCGGACAGGCGCAGGCTTTCCGGCTGTCCGTCCGGCGAATGCTGTTCGATGGTGCGGATGTACTTGTCGATCAGCTGCCGCATCGCGCGCCCGTAGCGCGGCCAATCGGCACTGGCCTGCGCCGACTGCAGGCGGTCGCCCATGTCACCCAGTTCGCCGGGCAGGGTGGCCATGCCGTTGGCGAAGGCGGCCAGCAGCGGTTCCGGCGCGTCGGCGCCGGCGAACAGCTGCTGCAATGCCACGCCACCACCGCCCTGCAGTACCACGCGGTCGCCCAGCCCATCGTCCACCACCGCGCGCACGCGTGCCGGCGGCCCAAGGGCGGTACCGGGGGCAGGGCGATGGTCGGGCTGGTCCGTCATGGAGCGAATCCTGGGGCTGGCAGGGACTGGTTCCAGCATATCGGCGCGGTCGCCGACGGCTTGAACGGCTAGGATGGGCGACAGGATGCCGCAGTGGAGGTGGTGATGCGCGTGATGTTGCTGGGGGCGACCGGCCTGGTTGGTGGGCTGGCCCTGCCCCGGCTGCTGGACGACCCGCGCTGCAGTGGCGTGGTGGCGCCCACCCGCCGCCCGTTGGGCATGACCCACGGGAAGCTGGAGAACCGGGTATTGGCCTTCGACGCGTTGCCCACTTCGCCAGCATGGGCGCGCGTGGACGCGGTCATCTGCGCGCTCGGCAGCACCATTGCCCAGGCCGGCAGCCGCGAGGCTTTCCACCGCATCGATCATGACTACCCGCTGGCGTTCGCGCGGCTCGCACAGGCACAGGGTGCACAGACTTATGTGCTGAATTCCGCGGCCGGTGCCAACCCGCAGTCGGCGATCTTCTACAGCCGGGTGAAGGGCGAGCTGGAGCGTGACCTGCGCGCGCTGGGCTTCAACGCGTTGACCCTGGTTCGCCCAGGGCTGATCGGGGGCGAGCGCAACGAGGTGCGTCGTGGCGAGCGCCTGGCCCTGACGGTGTTGGGTGCATTGGGGCCGGTGTTGCCACGGGCGTGGCGGATCAACCCGGCCAGCGAAATCGCCAAGGCTCTGGTCGAGGCCGCGCTGGCCCCGCAACCGGGTGAGCACGTGGTGGCATCGAGCGCACTGGTCGGCTGATGTCGCGTGCGCTGCGCCTGACCCAGTTGCTGCAGCTTCTGCGCCGCCATCGGCGGCCGGTGGCCGGGCAGACGCTGGCCGAAGCGCTGGGCATCAGCCTGCGCACGCTGTACCGCGATATCGAGACCCTGCGTGAGCAGGGCGCTGACCTGCGTGGCGAGGCCGGCGTTGGCTACCAGCTGGCGCCGAGCGACACCCTGCCACCGATGACCCTGCCACCGGCCGAGATCGACGCGCTGGTGCTGGGCCTGCGCTGGGTTGCGGCCCGTACCGAACCCGCGTTGGCCGAAGCCGCACGCGATGCCCTGGCGCGTATCGCGCATGTGTTGCCCGCAGCGCGGCGCGAGGCCTTGCGTGACAGTGGCCTGCGGGTGGGCCCTTCGCGTGCGGCGGCCAAGGTTCCCCCAGCTCGTCTGCAGGCCGTGCGAGAGGCTGTCGGTTCACAGCAGCGCCTGAAGTTCGGCTACGAGGACGCGCACGGTCAGCGCAGCGAGCGGATCGTCTGGCCGTTCGCGCTGGGCTACTTCGATGAGGTGCCGATGCTGGCGGCGTGGTGCGAGCGCCGCGAGGATTTCCGCCATTTCAGGCTGGACCGCATCCGCCAGGTGCGCGTGATGGAGGATCGCTACCTCGTGCCGCGCGCCACGCTGCTGCGGCGCTGGCAGAAGGCACAGGGCATCGCGCCGGACTGGTTGGATCGCTCATAACAGAGCAACAGCCGGGAGCGGGGGTAGAGTCGACTGTTAGTCGACTATCGCGCGCAGCGCGGGGTTTAGGCAGGTTGAGGGAAGAGCAGTCGACTGACAGTCGACTCTACCAACAGTCGACTCTACTGACAGAATCTGTCAGCAGGGCCGTACCACCATGAGCGCTCCCAACAACGGAGCTTCCCCATGTTCACGCCCAGCACCCTGCTGCAGTACGTGCGCGACGTCGCCGCCAGCGCCACCTTCTACAGCGGCATTCTCGGCAGACCGCCGGTCGAGCAGTCGCCCGGATTTGCCCTGTTCCTGCTCGGCGATGGCGCCGCACTCGGCCTGTGGCAACGCGACGACGTGCAACCGCCGGTGTCCGCGCAGGCAGGCGCCGCCGAACTGGCAATGGTGGTGGCCAACCCCGAGGCCGTGCAGCAGATGCACGATGCGTGGCGCGCACTCGGCGTGCAGATCCTGCAGGCGCCGTTGACACTGGAGTTCGGCCATACTTTTGTCGGGGCAGATCCTGATGGCCACCGCCTGCGTGTGTACAGCCGCGCCGAGGGCCTGGTCGCGCGCGATTGATCGCCCGCATTGTGTAGATCCACGCCATGCGTGGATGGAGCGCGACGGAGCAGGCACAAAAAAACGCCGGGCAATGCCCGGCGTTTTCTCCAAGTCATGTGCCAACCAACGGTTGGCACCCACCGATCAGGTGGCCGATCAGCTGGCCAGCGCCAGGTCGTCCATCATTGCGCGCAGGAAGCGCGCCGCTTCGCCGCCGGTGGCCGCGCGGTGGTCGAAGGTGACCGACAGCGGGATCACCTTGTGCGCTTCCACGCCGCCCATCACCGGGGTCATCTGGTGGCGGGCACGGCCGGCACCGACGATGGCCACGCACGGCGGCACCACGACCGGGGTCGCGTAGCGGCCGGCGAACATGCCGAAGTTGGACAGCGAGATGGTGTAGCCACTCAGTTCCGAAGCGGCGATCGAACGCGATTCCACCTGCTCGCGCAGGCGGTTGACGCCTTCGCGGATGCCGCGTGCGTCGAGCATGTCGGCATTGCGCAGGGCCGGCACGAACAGGCCGTCGTCGGTGTCCACGGCGATGCCGATGTCCACCTGTGCGTGCAGGGTACGGGTCAGCGCTTCACCGTCGAACCAGGCGTTCATCGCCGGTACCTTCTGCGCGGCGACCACGATCGAACGCACCAGGCGCGCGGTGACGTCGTTGCCCGGCAGCCAGGCGTGGATGTCGGCGTCGTCGTTCAGCGTGGTCGGCACGACCTTGCTGTGCGCATCGGCCATCACGCGTGCCATGTTGCGGCGCACGCCCTTCAGCGGTTCCGGCTGGCCCTTGGCGACCACGCCCGGCGGCTGGGTACGCATCGGCTTGCCGGCGGCGGACAGCGGGGTGCGGGCTTCGCTCTGCACCGGGGCAGACACCTGCGCCGGGGCCTGCGCGGCATAGGCAGCAGCGGCAACCGGTGCCGGAGCAGCGCCGAGCTTGGCGGTGCCGTTGGCGGCGGCCTGCTTGACGTCGGCCATGGTGACCGCGCCATCGGTGCCGCTGGCCGGCACGCGGCTCAGGTCCACGCTCAGCTTGCGCGCCATCGCACGCACGGCCGGCACGGCCTTGACGCCACCGACGGCCAGCGCCTGTTCGGCATGCACGGCGTTGGAGCTTTGCATGGCGCCGACCACGGTACCGGCGTCGTCACGCTCGGCGGCGGCCGGCTTGGCTTCCTCCGCAGCGACCGGCGCAGCCGGCAGCGGCGGCGGGGTCGGTGCGGCAGCCGGCGTGGCCGGTGCGGCATGACCATGGCTGTGGCCGGTGTCCTGGCCATCGGCACGCTGCGGCAGGTTCGGGTCCAGTTCGAAGCTGGCCAGCACCGAGCCGGTCGGGATGATGTCGCCGGCACCGCCGGACAGCTTCAGCACCTTGCCGGAGAACGGCGAGGGCACTTCCACCACGGCCTTGGCGGTCTCCATCGACACCAGCGGCTCGTCCAGCTTGATCACATCGCCTTCCTTGACGAACCACTCGACGATGGTCGCGTCCGGCAGGCCTTCGCCCAGGTCGGGCAGGTTGAAGTTCTTGGTCTGGCTCATTTGCAGTTCTCTTCCAGCAGTTCCAGTTCGCGGGCCGGCAGCCAACCCGTCGCGCCATTGGCGCGCTCGGACCACCACCACCCGCCGTGTTCGTGATGAAGCTTCACCATCTCGCCGCTTTCCACATCCAGCTCGCGGGCGTCGTAGTCGCACAGCGCTTCGGCGCGACCCTCGTCCAGCAGCTGCAACCAGGCGATGGGCGCCCATCCAGCGCGCCCATCGTTGGTGCGTACCCAGGCAAACGCCGGCCATTCCTCGTCACGGACACCTACTTCGACGATCTGGCCGGTGTGGAACCGGAGCGGGTTGGGATACTGGCTGCGGTAAGCCCCCAGAAGGCGGGCCCGCATGTCAGCCGGCCGCCACCGCGCGCTTGGCCGCAGCCACGATCCGCTCAACGCTCGGCAGGTACTTCATTTCCAGGCGGAACAGCGGAATGTGGGTGTCGTAGCCAGTGACGCGCTCGACCGGGGCCAGCAGGTCGTAGATCGATTCCTCGGCCAGGCGCGCGGCGATCTCGGCGCCGAAGCCCGCGGTCTTCGGAGCCTCCTGCACGATCACGCAGCGGCCGGTCTTGGCCACCGATTCGGCGATGGTGGCGAAGTCCAGCGGACGCAGTGTGGCCACGTCGATGACTTCGGCACTGATGCCTTCGCCGGCCAGCTTGTCGGCCGCTTCCAGCGCTTCCTTCACCTGCGCGCCCCAGGTCACCAGGGTCACGTCGGTGCCGTCGCGCAGCACGAAGCAGACGTCCAGCGGCAAGGCTTCGCCGTCGTTGACGACCACTTCCTTGTACTGGCGGTAGATGCGCTTGGGCTCCATGTAGATCACCGGATCCGGTTCGCGGATCGCGGCCAGCAGCAGGCCATAGGCACGCTGCGGCGACGACGGCAGCACCACGCGCAGGCCCGGCACGTTGGTGAAGATCGCCTCGTTGGCTTCGCTGTGGTGTTCCGGCGCGCGGATGCCACCGCCCCACGGCACGCGCAGCACCATCGGGCAGTGCAGGCGGCCACGCGTGCGATAACGCAGGCGGGCGGCGTGGCAGACGATATGGTCGACCATCGGGTACATGAAGCCATCGAACTGGGCTTCGGCCACCGGCTTCATGCCCTGCGCGGCAAGACCAATCGTCAGGCCGGCGATGGTGGTTTCATCCAGCGGGGTGTCGAGGATGCGGTCCGAGCCGAAGCGCTGCTGCAGACCGGCAGTGGCGCGGAACACGCCGCCGTTGACGCCCACGTCTTCGCCCAGCACCAGCACCGACGGGTCGTGTTCCAGCTCCCAGGCCAGCGCCTGGGTGATGGCTTCGATGAGGGTGATCGGGGTGGTGGTCATGCTCTCTTCTCCGCGCGCGACCGCAGCGCTGTCGGCGGCGTTGGTGTGCGCGCCGGGCGCGCCGTTCTTGATCTCATCCATGGCGCTTCTCCAGGGCGATCGCCTGGGCACGCTGGGCCAGCAGGTCCGGCGGCGGATCGGCATACAGGAAGTCGAACATCGCCTCGACCGGCTGCACCGGCGTGTTGAGGTACAGGTTCACTTCCTCGTCCACGCGCGTGCCGCACTCGGCGACCCAGGCGGTCTCTTCGTCTTCGCTCCACACACCGGCGTTGATCAGGTACTTGCGCAGGCGCAGCATCGGCTCGCGCTGCCAGGCATCCTTCACTTCGGCGTCGTCGCGGTAGCGGCGCGCGTCATCGGCGGTGGTGTGGTCGGACAGGCGGTAGGTCATCAGTTCCAGCACGGTGCCGCCGTCGCCGGCCAGCGCACGTTCGCGCGCCTGCTCCATGGCCGCCAGCACCGCGATCAGGTCGTTGCCATCCACCTGCAGGCAGTGCAGGCCGCCGGCCAGGCCTTTCTGCGCCAGCGTTTCGGCACCGGTCTGGGCCGAACGCGGGACCGAGATGGCCCAACCGTTGTTGACGATGCACAGGATCAGCGGGAGCTTGTAGGCGCCGGCCGAATTCAGTGCTGCGTAGAAGTCGGTCTTGGAGCTGCCGCCGTCGCCGCACACGGCCACCGCGATCTGCGGTTCCTTGTTGAGCTTGAACTTCAGCGCCGCGCCTGCGGCATGCAGGCACTGGGTGGAGATCGGCACGCAGAACGGGAAGTCCTTGGCCGCGTTGCCGCCGTAATCGTTGCCGCGTTCGTCGCCGCCCCAGTACATCAGCACGTCGTGCGGGCGCACGCCACGCATGAACATCGCGCCATACTCGCGGTACGAAGGCGCGAACACGTCGTCCTTCTGCATCGCCGCGCCGATACCCACGTGCGCGGCTTCGTGGCCCAGGCAGGCGGCATAGGTGCCGAGCTTGCCGGTGCGTTGCAGTGCGATAGATTTGCTGTCGAACGTACGTACGAACAGCATCTGCTTGAACAGCGGTACCAGGACCTTGGGGTCGCGCAGCGACGCAGGCAGGTCATCGCGGACGAGTTTGCCGTCCGTATCCAGGTACTGCAGGTATTCGATCTTGAATTCAGCGGCAACCGTCATTGCGTACTGCACCTTCGACAGAGAAGTTACAAATGATATGAATCGCCATGTTAAGGAACGCGTACGGAATAGCCTTCCTGCGCCGCAACACGGGGATTCCCCGTTTTACCCCTGCCGGCGGGTGGGGGGCCAATAACAACAACGTATTCAGTCGTTGCTGCAAAGCATCAGAATACGCCTCAGGCTGACCGCCAGTACAACGGCCTGGACGGTTCCACGCGCAGGCCTGGGATCGGCCGATGCTCCACGGCCAACCGCACGCCCCGGTATGGACCCGGCGGCTGCCAGCGCGGCGGCAACGCGCTACCCTTGCCGCCCCCGATCTGGTCCCGCCCATGTCCGTCGACAACAACCAACGCGATCTCGAAGCCGGCATCCACACCGACCTGCAGGGACGCCTCACCTACGGCGGCTACCTGCGGCTGGACCAGCTGCTCAGCGCGCAGCAGCCGCTGTCCAGCCCGCCGCACCATGACGAGATGCTCTTCATCATCCAGCACCAGACCTCGGAACTGTGGCTGAAGCTGCTGGGCCATGAGCTGCGTGCCGCAATCGGCTTCCTGCAGCGCGATGAAGTCTGGCAGTGCCGCAAGGTGCTGGCGCGCAGCAAGCAGGTGCTGCGCCAGCTGACCGAGCAGTGGTCGGTGCTGGAAACACTGACCCCGTCCGAATACATGGGCTTCCGCGACGTGCTGGGCCCGTCGTCGGGCTTCCAGTCGCTGCAGTACCGCTACATCGAGTTCCTGCTGGGCAACAAGAACGCGCAGATGCTGCAGGTGTTCGAGCACGACCCGGCCGGGCAGGCGCAGCTGCGCACCGTGCTGGAGGCGCCCAGCCTGTACGAGGAATTCCTGAAGTACCTGGCCCGCTTCGGCCATGCCGTGCCGGCGGTCTACGAGGCCCACGACTGGACCCAGCCGCACGTGGCCGACGACGCCCTGCAGCCGGTCTTCGAACGCATCTACCAGGACACCGACCGCTACTGGCGCGAGTACGCGCTGTGCGAGGACCTCGTGGACCTGGAGACCGCCTTCCAGCTGTGGCGCTTCCGCCACATGCGCACGGTGATGCGGGTGATCGGCTTCAAGCGCGGCACCGGTGGCTCGTCCGGCGTGGGCTTCCTGGCCAAGGCACTGGAGCTGACCTTCTTCCCCGAGCTGTTCCAGGTGCGCACCAGCCTGCAGGCCGCGCCCCCGGCCGAACAGGCCTGATCCGTATTCAGCTTGGATCCCGGCCGGCGGCTGGATCGTTTCAAATGCAAGTTCAGCGAGCAGGCTGGCACCTGCCTCAAACGGCGTGTATTTGACGTGAACGCCAGAAGTCGGTGATCCTCGCGCGTTGCTCCAACTGCACAGCGGACGTGCTCGTCATCCACCGAACCAGGAAATCCGCATGAGCGTAAACGCCACTGCGAACACCCCAGAGCCGGCGCTGCCGGACTTCAAGACCACGCTGGGCCACCCGCGCCCGTTGTGGATGCTGTTCATGACCGAGTTCTGGGAACGCTTTGCGTTCTACGGCATCCGCTGGGCCTTGGTGCTGTACATCGTCGCCCAGTTCTACAACGGCAGCGCTGCCGGTGAAGGCGACGCCAGCCGCATCTACGGCGCCTACCTGGCCCTGGTGTACGCCGCGGCGATCTTCGGTGGCTACGTGGCCGACCGGGTACTGGGCTACCAGCGCTCGATCCTGACCGGCGCGATCATCATGGCCGCCGGCCTGTTCATGATCTCGCTGCCGCAGGAGCACATCTTCAAGCTCGGCCTGGCCACGATCATCGTCGGCAACGGCCTGTTCAAGCCCAACATCTCGACCATGGTCGGCAAGCTGTACGGGCTGAAGGACGAGCGCCGCGATTCGGGCTTCACCATCTTCTACATGGGCATCAACATCGGCGCGATGATCGCCCCGGTGCTGACCGAGTACCTGGCCCGCAAGGTGTTCGGTACCGACGCGATGCCGTCCTACAAGGTCGTGTTCATCGCCTCGGGCGTGGGCATGCTGATCTCGCTGGTGTGGTTCTACATCGGTCGTGCCGGCCTGAAGGGCATCGGTGCACCGCCGGCCGGCGCTGAAGGTTTCGGCCGCATCATCATGGTGCTGGCCGGTGCCGTGGTCGCCATCCCGGTCGCGTACTTCCTGCTGGCCACCGGCGCCACCGCGCTGGCCTGGATCCTGGGTGCGATGTTCACCGCGCTGGCCGTCCTGCTGCTGGTCGAGGGCATCCGCGAAGGCAAGGTGCAGCGCGACCGCGTGATCGCCATGCTGATCATCTTCGCCTTCAACGTGATGTTCTGGATGTTCTTCGAACAGGCCGGCAGCTCGTTCACCTTCCTGGCCGAGAACATCGTCAACCGCCAGTTCGGTGACTGGACCTTCCCGACCGCGTGGTTCCAGTCGGTCAACTCGGTGGCGATCATCACCCTGGCCCCGGTGATCGCCTGGATCTGGGTGGCCATGGGCCGCGCCAATCCGTCCATCCCGCGCAAGTTCGGCCTGGGCCTGCTGTTCAACGGCGCCGCCTTCGCGCTGCTGATGTTCGCCCTGTCGCAGATGGTCGTGGACGGCAAGATCCCGTTCTGGACCCTGTTCATGGTCTACGTCATCCAGTCGGTGGGTGAGCTGTGCCTGTCGCCGATCGGCCTGTCGATGGTGACCAAGCTGGCCCCGGTGCGCCTGGTCGGCTTCGGCATGGGCGGCTGGTTCCTGTCCACGGGCATCGGCAACAACCTGTCGGGCATCTTCGCTGGCGTGGTCAGTGGTGAAGGCGGCATGACGGTCGAGTCGGCCCTGAAGGGGTATACCTTCGGGTTCTGGGCCCTGATCGGCTCCGGCGTGGTGCTGTTCCTGATCGCCCCGCTGATCAACAAGCTGATGCACGGCGTCAAGTAATGATGAGAGGGTAGAAGGCATGCGTAGCAAGCTCGGTACTGCGGCAGTGGTGGTCTGTGCGGCGCTGATAGGCGCCTGTTCCCAACCGCAACCGCCTGCCACCGCCGAGCCCACGCAGCCTCTGGATACCCGACCCACCGAGCCACCGGTCGCTGACCCCAGCGAACCGGTGGCCTCGGGCAACACCCCGGTGGCGGCGGACATCGCCGCCATCGCCGGGCTCGGTGCGCAGTTCGACCCGGCTCGCAACCCCGCCGATGACCTGGCCACCGCCAAGGTGGAAGCCCAGCGGGGCAAGAAGCGCATCCTGCTGGAGGTCGGCAACGCCGCCTGTGAGCGCTGCCGCGCGCTGGACGATGTGGTGGAAGGCAACGGCGACCTGCGTCGCTTCCGCGATGCCCACTACGTGTGGGTGAAGGTCAACGCCAGCGACGAGCAGCCCAACACCGCGTTCTTCGCCCAGTTCCCGGTGATGGAGCGCGACTACCCGCACCTGCTGGTGCTCGATGCCGATGGAAGCCTGTTGGTCTCGCAGGCCACCGGCGAACTGCGCAGGGGCCAAGCCTTCCAGCCGGCACGGGTGAGCGCGTTCCTGAAACAATGGGCACCTGACAAACCGGAATAGGGGTAGTGCCGGCCGCTGGCCGGCAG
>NZ_JAPTFQ010000094.1:0-17002 GCF_030985535.1 Stenotrophomonas sp. Sm2128 | reverse complement strand
CCGGCACATCCCTGCAACAGCCAACACATCGCTCTGGTGGGTGCCAACCTTGGTTGGCACGAACCCACAGCGCCGACCAAGGTCGGCATCTACCAACACCGGTTGCCGGCCAGCGGCCGGCACTACCGGAGGGTGTTCAGCGCTTGTACTTCGGCACGAACACCTTGTTCACCGCGTCGGCCAGCTGGTCCGGCGGCAGCAGGCCCTGGTCGAGCAGGAAGTTGTTGAACGCCAGGCGGTCGAAGTTCGCACCCAGCGCCAGTTCCGTCTGCATGCGCAGTTCCAGGATGCGGGTGTAGCCGTAGAAGTAGCTACCGGCCTGGCCCGGCATCCGCACCATGTAGCGGTCCAGTTCCTGGGTGGCCATCGCCTTGGACAGGCCGACCTGCTCCATCAGCACGCGCTCGCCGTTGGCACGGTCGGTCAGGCCGAGGTTGAGCATCGGGTCGAGCATCGCGCGCGCGGCGCGCAGCAGGCGGAACTGCAGGGCGATCATCTGCCCGTCCAGCGGCTCGTACGGCACCATCTCGGCTTCGGCGTACAGCGCCCAGCCTTCCACGTTCACCGAATTGAACGCGAACATGGTGCGTGCCAGCGACACACCACGCTCGACCATCGCGGTGAACTGCAGCTCGTGGCCGGGGCGGCCTTCATGCGCGCTCAGCGTCCATGCTGCCGCACCGAAGTTGAAGTCGTCGTACTGCGCGCCCGGGCCCGCTGCCGGGTTGCCCAGCGGCAGCACGAAGGTGCCCTGCTGCCCGGTGTTGTTGACCAGCGGGGCCGGCAGGAAGTGCGGGGCCGGGCTGGCCGCGCTCTCGGCGGCCGAGCCCAGGCGCATCTGCATGGCGCGCTTGGGCACGTCGACGATGGCGTGCTCGCGGATCAGCGGATCGATCGCATCGATCACCTTGCGATAGTGACCTTCCAGATGGTCGTCGGCGATCTTGTCGGCCTTCAGCGCGCGGATCACCGCCACCGGATCGCTCGGGTCGGCCACCTTCAGCCCCTTGTCCTTCACCACCAGCGGTGCCAGCTGCTGCATCGCCGAGCGGGTTTCCATGAACTCCAGCTGCGCGCGCTGCATCAGCAGCTTCGGGTCGATGTCGATGCCGACCTGCTTGAGCTGGTAGGCGTACAACGGCGCCGGCAGGCGTGCGTCGGCACGTGCCTTCGGCAGTACCTCCTTGCGGGTCCAGGCGGCGTAGTCCTTCATCTGCCCGGCCAGCGCCTTCATTGCTTCATCGGCGCCGGCAATCTGGTACTTCTTCAGCAGCGACTCGATACCGGTGATGTAGGTCTCGACGTTGTCCAGCGACTGCTGCACTTCAATCTTCGTCGGCTGCAACAGGCTGCTGTCCTTCAGCCGTTCCTCGTAGCGCTGGCGCGCCAGCGTGGTGAAGGCGGTGCCGCCCGGCTGCAGGCCGGCATAGGCCTTGAGGCGGTCGACCGCCTTGGCCCGGCGCTCGACCGGCACCTGGTCGGACAGCAGCAGGTTGAGGCCGCTGAACACGGTCTGCGGCGCATCGCTCCACGGCAGCAGGTACTTCTCGTTGAGCTCGCTGCCTTCGATGTTCTGGCTGGCGGCGTGGATCATGATCTCCAGGTCCTGGCGGACATTGGGATCCTTCTCGACGGCCAGCTTTGCCTTCAGTTCGTCACGTGCCTTGGCCATGGCAGCGCGGTAGCGCTTGCCGTTGTCCGGGCCGAGATCGGCCACCTTGTCGTCGTAGCCGGGCACGCCGAAGAAGCCGGTTTCCTCCGGCTGGAACGGGCCCTGGGCGTCCAGCAGAATCTGCGCCAGCGCATTGCTGCGGGCGACCCAGGCCGGGCTGGCCGGGGTGGCGGCCTTGGCGGAGGGTGCCGCCAGCGCCGGTGGTGCGGACAGCAGCGGTGCGGCAGTCAGGGCCAGGGCAACGGCGAGCGCAATCGGCTTCATGGGACACTCCAGCAAAGGGTTGCCCGCACCCTACGCGCTCACGGCGATGGCGACAATCGGCGGGAAGTCATGGCGGGCTGGTTGTGCAGCCGGGCTCCGCGGAAACCTGGCGGGGGTAGAGTCGACTGTCAGTCGACTATCGCGCGCAGCGCGGGGGTTTTCGCTGTCTGATCGAAGAGCAGTCGACTGACAGTCGACTCTACCCGGTAGACTCTACCCGGTCGACTCTACCCGGTCGACCCTACCCGGTCGACTCTACCCAGTCGACGTCCCGCAGTCGCCTGCGCTCGGAGGTCAGAGCACGGCGGTCAGCGGGCATTCGCCGCGATCACGGCAGGCCTTCAGCTCGCACTCCTGCGCGGCCTCGTCGTCATCCAGCGCCGTCAGGTCGAAGGTCTGCTTGTCCTCGCCCAACACATACATCACCGGGTAGTCCCACACGTCATCGCGACGGGTACCCTGCACGAACAACCGCCCGTGCGCATGCGGTCCTTCCAGGGCTACGGTCAGGCCGACATCACGCTGGCCGTTGATCGCCGTCTGCATGCTGCCCAGCGGCATCGACTCGATGTTCAACGGCTCACCGAACGCTTCCACCAGTTCAATACTGCAGCCCGCGCGTCGCAGCGCCTCGCGCATCGGCGGGCTCTCGCGTGCCGCCTCGCTCCAGCGCAGCACGCTCCAGGTCACCACGCCCCCTGCACCACCCAGCACCAGCACCACCATCAACGGCATCGCCCAGCGCCAGTGGCGGCACCACCAACCGGCGGATGCCGGGTCATGGGCGGGAATCGGCGGTGGCAGGGTCATCGGCGGGCTCCTTCCCGTTGCTGGATCAGGGCTTGAGGCAACGTCCCAGGAAGGCTTCGGCCACGCGGTAGCGATGCAGGGCATCGGCGCCGGACAGGCCATGCTTGGCACCCGGGTAGGTCATCAACTCGAACGGCTGCGCACGCTTCTGCAACGCGCTCATCAGGCTGGTTGAATTGGTGAACAGCACGTTGTCGTCGGCCATGCCGTGGATCAGCAGCAGCGGCGAGCGCAGGCCGTCGATATGGGTCAGCACGCGCGCTTCTCGGTAACCCGCTTCATTGCGCGCCGGCAGATCCATGTAGCGTTCGGTGTAGTGGCTGTCGTACAGGCCCCAGTCGGTGACCGGCGCGCCGGCCACGCCACAGGCGTACTGGTTCGAGGCCTTGGCCAGCAGCATCAGGGTCATGTAGCCACCGTTGGACCAGCCCTGCACACCGATGCGCGCCGGGTCCACCCACGGTTGCTGCTTCAGCCAGGCCACGCCGCGCAGCTGGTCGGTCACTTCCACCGTGCCCTGCTTGCCATACAGCGCACCACCGAAGTCGCGGCCACGGCGCGGGGTGCCACGGTTGTCCAGCGAGAACACCACGTAGCCCTGCTGGGCCAGGTACTGGTTGAACAGGTGGTCGCCACGGCCGGGCCAGCTGTCGGTGACGGTCTGGCTGGCCGGGCCACCATAGACGTACACGGCCACCGGGTAGCGCTTGGACGGATCGAAGCCGGCCGGCTTGATCAGGCTGTAGTTCAGCGGGGTCTTGCCGTCGGCGGCCATCAACGTGCCGAATTCCACCGGGCGCTGCGCATCGCGGTAGCGCGCATACGGATGCTTGGGATCGGCCAGGTCGTTCTCGAGCAGGGTGGCGATCTTCTCGCCATTGGCGCGGAACAGTTCGATCTGCGGCGGCGTGGTGCTGTTGGACCAGCTGTCCACGTAGACGCTGGCGTTGCGGGCGAAGCTGGCGCTGTGCATGCCCGGCGCCTTCGACAGGCGCTGCGGCTCACCGCCCTGCAGCGACACCGCGTAGATCTGGCTTTCGCGCGAGGTCTCGATGCCGGCGCGGAAGTAGGCCTTGCCGGCCTTTTCATCGACCGCCAGCAGTTCGTCCACCGGCCAGTTGCCGTGGGTCAGCGCGGTGGCCTTGCCCTTGCTGTCGATGCGGTACAGGTGCTGGAAGCCGGTGCGTTCGGACGACCACAGCACGCTGCCATCGTCGAGGAAACGCAGGCTGTTGTGCAGCGGCACCCAGGTCGGGCTGGTTTCGTGGGCGAGCACGCGCTGGCGGTTGGAGTCGAGTGCCACTTCCACCAGGTCCAGCTGCTTCTGGTCACGCGACTGGCGCTGGAAGCTCAGGTGCTGCGCATCGCGCCAATCGACGCGGGCCAGGTAGATGTCCTGTTCCTTGCCCAGATCGACCCAGCGCGGCTGCGCGCCGGAAGCCGGTGCGATCACGCCCAGCTGCACGCGCACGTTGGCGTCGCCGGCGGCCGGGTAACGCTGTTCGATCACATCGGTGCGGTCGGCGTAGACCTCGTAGCGCTTCTGCACCGGCACCGGTGCCTCGTCGATGCGGGCGAAGGCGATGGCCGAATCGTCCGGTGCCCACCAGTAGCCGGTGTGGCGGTCCATTTCTTCATCGGCGACGAACTCGGCAACGCCGTTGCCGATGGTGGTGCTGCCGTCGCGGGTCAGCTGCAGCTGCCTGCCGCTGGCCAGGTCGATCACCCACAGGTTGCGGCCGCGGATGAAGCTGACGAAGCCGCCCTTGGGCGACAGCTTGGCGTCGGTGGCGAAGCCCTCACCGTGGGTCAGCTGGCGCACGGCCGCCGCGCCCTGCTGCTTGAGGTCGTACAGGTACAGCTCGCCGCCCAACGGGAACAGCAGGCGCTGTGCGTCCGGCGCCCACTGGTAATCGACGATGCCGGTCATGGCGGCGATGCGCTGGCGCTCGCGGCGCGCCTTTTCCTCATCGCTGAGGGTCTCGGTGCCGGGCAGCACCACCTTGGAATCAACCAGCAACCGGGTCTGGCCACTGCCGATGTCGTAGGTCCACAGATCCAGCTGGTTGCGATCGCTGTCCTTGCCGCGCAGGAAACTGACCTGCGAACCGTCCGGCGCCACCTTGGGCTTCATCAGGGTCGGGCCGGACAGCGGCAGCGGGCCGGTGATGGCCTCCAGGGTCAGCTTTTCGGCGTGGGCGGCGGTACTGGTGGCGAGCATGAGGGCAAGCGAAGCGAACAGGTGGCGCATGGAGGATCCCGGCAAACGGCAGGTCCGCCCGGCGGCAGGCGCGGGGCGGTCGTTCCTCCATCCTAACCAAGCCCGTGCGGGAAGGCAGCATGACCTTCTGCCCATGGCGGCGCACTGGAGGGTCAGCGCCCTTTGCGCTGCAAAGGGATCCGACCCTCCGGGGCCGCCTGCCGGGGTCAGCGCTGGCCGAACAGGTGCTTGCGCTCTTCGTCGCTGAGCGGCTTGCCGGCGTTCGGGTTCACCTGCTGGCGCAGCGCATAGGCGCGCTGGGTGGCCGGGCGCGCGGCAATCGTCTCGTGCCAGCGCTTGAGGTTCGGGAAGGAAGCGAAGTCCACCGGCAGCTTGTCGTAGGCGCCGACCCACGGGTAGCTGGCCATGTCGGCGATGGTGTATTCGTCACCGGCCAGGAAGGCATGCTGGGTCAGACGCTTGTCCATCACGCCGTGCAGCCGGCGCACTTCGTTGTCGTAGCGCTCGATGGCATACGGGATCTTCTCCGGCGCGTAGACGTTGAAGTGGCCCATCTGGCCGCTCATGGGACCCAGGCCGGCCATCTGCCAGAACAGCCATTCCAGGGTGGTGACGCGGCCGCGCGGGTCGCTGGGCAGGAACTGGCCGGTCTTCTCGGCCAGGTACAGCAGGATCGCGCCGGACTCGAACACGCTCTGCGGAGCACCGCCATCGGCCGGTGCCTGGTCGACGATGGCCGGCATCTTGTTGTTCGGCGAGATCGCCAGGAATTCCGGCTTGAACTGGTCGCCCGAGCCGATGTTGACCGGGTGGATGCGGTACTCCAGGCCGGCTTCCTCCAACAGCAGGGTCACTTTGTGGCCGTTCGGGGTGGGCCAGTAATACAGGTCGATCATGGCGGCGGCTCGGGGTGCGGAAAGGAACCTGAAGTCTAGTGCGTGAGTTGGGTTGGCACCGTCATGGCGGGCCGGTAACCTCGCCTCTCCCCCGCAACGCAGCATCCCTCGCATGAGTGCAAACCGCCCGCCGCTCTCCCCCTTGTCCACGCTGATCTTCGCCTCGCGCTGGCTGCAGCTGCCGCTGTACCTGGGCCTGATCGTGGCGCAGTGCGTCTACGTGTTCCTGTTCGGCAAGGAACTGTGGCACCTGATCTCGCACTCGGTGTCGATGGGCGAGCAGCAGATCATGCTGATCGTGCTGGGCCTGATCGACGTGGTGATGATCTCCAACCTGCTGGTGATGGTGATCGTCGGCGGCTACGAGACCTTCGTCTCGCGCCTGCGCCTGGAAGGCCACCCGGACCAGCCGGAATGGCTGAGCCACGTCAATGCCAGCGTGCTGAAGGTGAAGCTGGCGATGGCGATCATCGGCATCTCCTCGATCCACCTGCTGAAGACCTTCATCGCCAGCGGTGCGCTTGGCGGCATCCCGCTGTGCACGCCGGAGCAAATGAGCGTGGCCGCTGCCAACATCGGTGTCGCCCGCTGCTCGATGCTGACCCAGGATGGCGTGCTGTGGCAGACCATCATCCACTGCGTGTTCATCCTGTCGGCGATCGGCATCGCCTGGACCGACAAGCTGATGTCCAACAGCCACAGCAGGTCGCACGACAAGGCACACGACCACTGAGGTCGCCGCCGCCAGCGGCTTGACCGCCGCTGCCTCATTCCGGCCACCGTCCCTTGTGCGCGGCGGTGGCCGGGATGCTAGATTGCACCCTCGCCGTTGCCGGCGGTGGCGTCGGGAAACGTCACCCTGCCGCGCCCGGACCGCAGGTCCCGGCCATGCGTATCAATGATTTACGTCACGTCGTCTTCTAGAGGGGAGCAGGATGTCGCACGTCTCAACGATCACCGCCGCGCGCCGGTGGCTGCCGGTTGCCCTGGCACTGGCACTGGCCGCCTGCTCGGGCAAGGAAGAATCCGCAGCGCCTGCTGCCGCCACGGCGCCTGCCGCTGCCGCACCCGCCGCACCGGCGGTTGCTGCCACGGTGCAGTCCATGGGCACCGAGCAGCTGCGCGAGTCGGCCAGCCAGGCGCTGCGCGAGAACCGCATGTATGCACCGGCCGGCGACAACGCCATCGAGTACTACCTCGCCCTGCGTGACAAGACGCCGGACGACGCCTCGGTGAAGAGCGCACTGACCGACCTGCTGCCGTACACCCTGATCGCCGCCGAGCAACACCTGGGCCGCGAGGACTACACCGAAGCGCAGCGCCTGGTGGCACTGATCGAGAAGGTGGATGCATCCGCGCCGGCCCTGCCGCGCCTGAAGGACGGCCTGGCCAAGGGCGTGCAGAACGCAGCCAAGCGCACCGAAGCGGAAGCCGAGAAGGCCAAGAAGGACGCCGAGGACCGCAGCAAGCAGCAGACCGAGCAGCAGCGCCTGAGCGAGCAGCGCGCCAAGGAAGCCGACGCCGCCAAGCAGATTGCCGCGCAGCAGGATGCCGCGCGCCGCGACAACGAGCGCCAGGAAGCCGAGCGCCAGGCCGCCGCCCGCCGCGAGGCCGAGCAGAAGCAGCAGCAGGCTGCCGCCCAGCAGGCCAGCGCCGCACGCCAGGCCGCCGCACCGGCAGCGCCCACCCTGCGCCCGGTCAGCACACCGGCGCCGCGCTATCCGGGCGAAGCGCTGCGTTCGGGAACCTCCGGCGAAGTGCTGGTGGAGATCACCGTCGGCACTGACGGCTCGGTGGTGAACGCTCGCGTGCTGCGCGCGACGCCGGGACGCGTGTTCGACCGTGAAGCCCTGAACGCGGTCAAGCGTTGGCGCTTCGAGCCGGTCAGCGCGCCGGTGACCACCCGCCGTACGCTGGTGTTCGCGCCGGGCAACAACTGAACGAAAAAGGGGACGGAGGGGATTAAGTCGTTTCTGCCCCTGCAATGACGCCAAGGCCCGGCATGTCCGGGCCTTGTCCGTTTCAGGCCACTCCATCGATCAGGTGTTGCAGTGCCGGATCGCGCGCCGTCAGCACCTGGAACAGGCCCAGCGCGTGCAGGCCCGGCAGCAGCGCACGCAGGTCGGCTTCGGCAGCGGAACGGGTGGCAACATCGCTGGCGGGATCCTGCCAGTCACGGACGCTGGCCAGGAAGGCGCCGACACTGCCCTTGCGCACGGTGAGGCCGTTCACCTGCACGTCGTTCTGATGGTCGGGGAGGATGTCGTGTGGCTGCATGGGGAAGCGCTCCGTTGAAGTGGGCCCCAGTGTCGGGGCCCGGACGCGACGCTTCTGCCGTATAACTGCCAATGGATATGGCAGATCAGACAACTCCTCCATTGCTCGACCCCGCGCTGGCCGATGCCACCGATGGACCGGCGGTGCTGGCGGCCCGGCTGCACCAGCTCGGCAAGCGTCGCACGGCCCGCCACCGGCATGCGCGTGGGCAGCTGCTGGGTGCGCACCAGGGGCTGCTGCGGATCGCCGCCGACGACCTGCACTGGCTGCTGCCCGCAGGTCACGTCGCCTGGATACCGCCCTTGCTGCCCCACGCGCTGCTGGGCGCAGACGGGTTCAATGGCTGGAGCCTGTACTTCAACGCGGAGGCCTGCCTGGGTCTGCCCGCCACACCACGCATCTTCCAGCCCAATGCGCTGCTGCAGGCGGCGACAGCACGTGCGCTGCAATGGCCCCATGCGCCACTGGATGCTGCGCAGGCACGCCTGGCCGGCGTGATCGCCGATGAGATTGCCGCCAGCACGCCGCTGCCGCTGGCCCTGCCACAACCGCGTGACCGGCGCCTGGGCCGGATCGCCGCCGCGCTGGCTCGCGCGCCGCACGACAACCGCAGCGTCGAGGACTGGGCCGCCAGCAGTGGCCTGTCCGGCCGCAGCCTGGCCCGCCACTGGCTGGCCGAGACCGGCATGACGCTGAGCCAGTGGCGGCAACGCCTGCGGGTGCTGCTGGCGCTGCCACGCCTGCTGTCCGGCGAGCCGGTGATCAGCGTCGCGCTGTCGATGGGGTACGACACGCCCAGCGCCTTCATCGCCGTGTTCAAGCGCGAGATGGGGGTGACGCCTGCGCGGTATAGCGTGGAGTGACGCAATCAACACTCGCGCTGTATATCTTCGCGACCTAACCTGCCCGTTGGTCCATAGACGCACCCATATGAAGTACGACGACGCCAGCTGGCACTCTGACGGCGACTTCCCTGCCGATCTCTCCCCTGAGGCAGGCGCTACCCACATCGGAATGTATCTGGCGTGGCTGCTGCTACGGGGGATGGCAGGCGAAGAGCTGTTGGATGACATGCAGGAGGAGCTGGGAGCCTTGACCCGGCGTGCAATGACACCCGGTCAGTTCCTGCTGGTGTGTGATGGCAAGTTCCTTGATGAAATGATCAACGATGAGGCGAATGCATTCACGCTGGAGTACTACCAAGCTGATGATGCCGTTTATCCCGATGACTACATTGAGTTGCTGGCAGATGATCTCCCTTCGCTGTACCACGTCGCCGATACCTGGGAAAACTTCGACCGCCTGGCGCCGGTGATTGCGCAGCGCTTCGGCACTTGGCAAGCAAAGCAGTGCTGAAAACAACGAGGCCCGGCATGACCGGGCCTCGTTTCATATCCGCCGGGCACAGCCCAGCGCTATCTCTGCGGTCAGCCGGAGATGGCCAGGCGCTCGTTGTGATAACGGCGCACGGCGGCGAACCACAGCACGGCGGCCAGGCCGAGGCTGGCGCCGAGATAGATGGCCCAGACCGCCGGTGTGATGGTCTCGTGGCGGATCACCTTCAGCAGCATCTGGTTCTGCGACAGGAACGGCACGGCGTACTGCCACAGCTGGCTCTTCACCGGGTAGGCAATCAGCGCATAGCCCGGCAGCATCGGCAGAAGCATCAACCAGGTCATGTGGCTCTGCGCTTCCTTCATGCTCTTGGCCGCTGCGGCCAGGAAGGTCAGCAGCGAGGTGCCGATCAGCAGCATCGGCAGCATCACCAGCAGCATCTGCACCATCGCCATGATGTTCATGTTGAGCTGGCGGCCGATGTTGCCGGGGGCGATCTGCGCGCTCACCTTGAACGCGGCCAGGGTCAACAGCAGCGACGCAAAGCCGACCATGCAGGCGGCGGCGATCTTGCCGCTGACAATGGCACTGCGCGACCCCGGCGTGGCCAGCAGCGGCTCCAGCGACTGCCGCTCACGCTCGCCGGCGGTGGTGTCCATTACCAGGTAGGCACCACCGAGGAACGAGGTGAGGGTCAGCAGGATCGGCAACAACGCCGACAGCATCAGGCCACGCTTGGCTTCGGCACTGGCCATGTCCTGGCTGGCCACGTCCAGCGGCCGTGCGACCTGGGCGTCGATGCCCCGCGCCATCAGCCGCAGCGCCCCTACCTGCCCGTTGTACGTGGCCAACGCCGCCTGCAGGCGCGCAGTGGGCACCTCGGCGGCACGTCGTGTGCTGTCACTGATCACCTCCACCAGCGCTGGCTTGCCATCGGCCCAGTCCCTGCCGAAGTCCGGGCTGATGCGCAGCGCCACGTCGATGTCCTGCGAACGGATGGCCTCGGCCAGGTCCTTCGGCGCAGCAGCGGTATTCAGGCCCTGGGCAGCCAGGAAGCGCACCAGGTTCGGCGCATGTTCGGCGCCGATGGTGGGAATCTGCAGCGGCTGCTCGATCTGCGTGCGCACGCGGCTTTCGGACAGCTTGCCCATGCCCAGGATCAGCAGCGGGTACAGCAGCGGCCCGAACAGCAGGGTCAGCGCCAGCGTACGGCGGTCGCGCGACAGGTCACGCAGCTCCTTGCGCATCACCGTCATCAGGGTCGACATCATGCTCATGCGTGCAGGCCCTCTTCGCTGCCGATCAGTTTCACGAACGCATCCTCCAGGTTGGATTCGCCGGACTGCGCGCGCAGTTCATCGGCGCTGCCGGCGGCCATCACCGTGCCCTTGGCGATGATCACGATGTGATCGCACAGCGCGGCCACCTCCTGCATGATGTGGCTGGACAGGATCACGCAGCGGCCTTCTTCGCGCAGGCCCAGCAGGAAGCGGCGCAGTGCGCGGGTGGTCATCACGTCCAGGCCGTTGGTCGGTTCATCGAGAATGACGTTGCGCGGGTCGTGCACCAGTGCGCGGGCGATCGCGGTCTTGGTGCGCTGGCCCTGCGAGAAGCCATCGGTCTGGCGGTCGAGGATGTCCCCCATGTCCAGCGCGTGCGACAGCACCTCGATGCGCTCGCGGATGCGCTCGGCCGACAGGCCATGCAGTTCGCCGAAGTAGGCGATGTTCTCACGCGCGGTCAGGCGCTTGTAGACGCCACGCGCGTCGGGCAGCACGCCGAGATGGCGACGCACTTCCACCGGATTGCGCGCAGCATCGACACCATCGACGCTGATGCTGCCCTGGTCGGGGGTCATCAGCGTGTACAGCATGCGCATGGTGGTGGTCTTGCCAGCACCATTGGGCCCCAGCAGGCCGGTGATGCGGCCATCCTCGGCGCGGAAGCCGACATTGGACACGGCCTGGATACGGCCGGTGCGGGTGTCGAAGGCCTTGTGCAGGTTGTCGGCGACGATCATGGTTCCCATCCGTTGAACGAGGTGAACGCTGGCACGTAGCTCAGCGTGTCCAGGCAGCCGGCATCCAGCGCCTTGGCATCGGTCGTGTCGATGAACTGGCCGAGCAGGCGCGGCATGCAGCCGGCGGTCAGCGTGCCGTGGCCCTGGCCACGGGCGACCAGCGCGCGTCCATTGGGCAGGCCCTTGAGGACCTGCTCGGCATAGCGCGGCGGGGTCACCGGGTCCAGTTCACCAGACAACAGCAGCGCCGGTACGTCACTGCGCAGCGGCACGGCATTGGCTGCCGGTGCCGGTCGGTGCGGCCATGCCGGGCAGGCGGCAAAGAAGGAACTTGCCACGTCGTTGCCGAACAGGCGCCCGGGATCCTCGGCCGGCGCCTGGTAGCGCGGCGCGTCTTCGCTGCAGATCACCGACCAGTGCATGCCACGGTTGATCTGGAAATCCATGCTGCGGTTCGCACCGCGCGCCAGCGAGGCGAGCGGCGCGTAGCGGCCGTGCGCGGCTTCATCAAGAACCAGCGGCAGCAATGAGGCGTACTGGGGTACGTAGGAAAACGCAAAAGCCAGGCCCACCACGCTGTCCGGTGTCAGCACATCCTTCCGGGTGTCGTAGGTGCCAGGATCGCGATACTCGACCGGAACCGGTGCACGGCGCAGGGTCTCGACCACGCTGCGCAGCTGCGCACGGGTATCGGTCGGGAAGCGCCTGCTGCAGGCAGCGTCCTTGCGGCACTGCGCCGACTGCAGGGCGATCGCGTCTTCGAACGTCCTGGCGAAATCGCCGCCCACCACCAGCTCATTCGGCACCACGCCATCGATGACGATGCTGCGGGTGTGCTGTGGATAGGTACCCGCATAGCGCTGGGCCACGCGGGTGCCGTAGGACGCACCGATCAGATTGACCCGGTCCACGCCCAAGGCCTGGCGGACCGCGTCCAGGTCGGCAATGGCTTCGGTGGTGGTGTAGAAACGTGCGTCCGCACGTCCCTGCAGGGAAGCCGCGCATCGCTGGGCATAGTCGCGCAGCAAGGCCTCGGAGGGCGCCGCGTCCTCGTCCATCGGCAGTTCCTTTCCGTCCGCGCCGAGGCAGCTGAGCGGGTTGGAGCCGCCGGTGCCGCGCTGGTCGACCAGGAAGATGTCCCGCTGCTTGCGCACCTGGCGCAGCGCGGTATCGACGATGACGGCCACTTCGCTGGCGGCCTGGCCGGGGCCACCGGCCAGGAAGAACACCGGGTCGGGCTGGCTGGAGCCGCTGCTGCCCGATTCCAGCCAGGCGATGCGCAGGCCGATGCGCCGGCCAGCGGGCTGGGCCCGGTCCTCCGGCACCTGCAGGGTGGCGCACTGCGCTTCCACGTTGGCACTGGCACCTACCGTGGACAGCGTGCAGGGCTGGAAGTCGATCGTGCCGAAACGGCGGCTGGGTGCATCGCTGGCGCCTTCGGCGCCGGGTGACGGTGACTGGCTGCAACCGGCAAGCATCAGGCTGGCCAACATTGCGGCCAACGCGAGGTGGTGTCTTTGCATCGTGCTCGTTTCCCCTGGAGGACGTTCCTGGCAACCACGACGGGCTGCCGCGGAAGATGTGACTCAACTTACACGGGCACGGCGTCGTCGGCGATGGGCAGACGCGAAATCTCCGCCGGCGTGGCGCAGGCCAGGCGATCGCGGCCGGCGGCCTTGGCCCGGTACAGCGCCGCGTCTGCCGCTGCCAGCAGCGTGGACAGCTCGCCCTGGCCGTCGTCCATCGCCAGGCCGATGCTGGCAGTGAACGTCACCGGCCCGGTGGCCAGCCGCGCCGGCTTCTGCTGCAGAGCGGTACGGATCGCCGCAGCCCGCGCCATCGCTTCCGCCTGCGCGCTGCCGGCCAGCACCAGCAAGAACTCCTCGCCACCGTAGCGGCCCAGCAGCGTGTCATGGCCCTGCAAACCGTGCTGCATCAATGCAGCGAAGTGGCGCAGTACCTCGTCTCCGGCCAGATGGCCCCAGCGATGCAGAGCAGGAAGCCAAGCGCGGTGAGGGTGGGGACATCCAGGGACATGCGGCGCTCATCGGCCGGGGCGGCGCGCGCATCTTGGCGCCTTGTGCTGCGATCCCCGTGGCGCTGCCGGGCCCGATGAGATGCGGGGTCTGAAAACGGCGAGCACGGCGGCCGGTGCCTGCGCAGAATCCGCGGAAAACCAAGGAGACGCCCATGCATGCGTGGTACCTCGGTGGCATCGACCACCGCCCGTTCCTGCACCTGTTCGAAAAGAGCGACACCGCGCTGGCTGCGCTGGGCATCCGGCGTCGCTGGGCCGGCGAATCAGGAGGACACCCCTGCCGGATCAGCCTGAGCGATCCGCCCGGTGGCAGCGAGCTGCTGCTGTTGTCCCATGTGCACCTGCCCCTGCACTCGCCGTATCACGCCTCGGGCCCGATCTTCGTACAGCGTGGCGTGACCCGTTGCGTGCTGCCGCCAGGCGAGGTGCCCCCGTATGTGCAGCGCCGGATGATCTCGTTGCGCGCCTATGACCAGGCTGCATTGATGCTGGCCGCCGAGATCAGCGCAGGCACGGATGTCGGCGCTCGGCTGGACGCGCTGTTTGCCGACCCTGCCGTGGCCTTCGTGCAGCTGCACAACGCGGCCCACGGCTGCTTCTCGTGCCAGGCGGATCGCGTCGGCATGGCGCCGACGTAGCCCGATCTCCACGACGTGATCGTTGCCACGCCGGACACGTGATCGCCAGCGCATCCGTTCAGGCCCACGTGAAGCCCGCGGGAAGGGCTTCACACCCACAGTCACGGATCAGCATTTCCATGGTTCCGCACCCGGCACCGCAACTCGATACTCGCCATGGTGCCGCCGAAAGTCCGCCGCGCAGCGCAACTCTGCGGTCACCGCTCTCTTTCGACGACCACAAGGAAGCGCCATGTCATTCCAATCCACACCGCTGCTGCTGGCTACTTCATTGGCCGCCGCTGGCCTGTTGCTGGCCGGCGATGCTTTTGCCCACGGCACCATGACCACGCCGGTCAGCCGCGTCTATGCCTGTTTCCAGGGCAATCCGGAGAACCCGACCAACCCGGCCTGCGCCGCCGCGAAAGCGGTGGGCGGATCGCAGGCGTTCTACGACTGGAACGGCATCAACCAGGCCAACGCCAACGGCAACCATCAGGCGGTGGTGCCCGACGGCAAGCTGTGCAGCGGCAACAATGCCACCTTCCGCGGCCTGGACGTGAACCGCAGTGACTGGCAGACCACGCCGATCCACGCCGATGCCAATGGCAAGTTCACCTTCGTGTTCAAGGCAACCGCGCCGCACGCCACGCGCGACTGGCGCTTCTTCGTCACCCGCGACGGCTGGCAACCGGGCAGCCCGTTGCGTTGGGCCGACCTGCAGGAGTTCTGCACGCTGGGCAATACACCGCTCTCTGCCGATGGCACCTACAAGCTGCAGTGCACGCTGCCGCAGCGCACCGGCCAGCATGTGATCTACAACACCTGGCAGCGCTCGGATTCGACCGAAGCGTTCTACACCTGCATGGACGTACGCTTTGAGGGCAGCGGCGGTGGTACGACGCCGGCACCGCAATGGCAGGATGCCGGCCCGGTCACCGCCCGCGGTGAATTGCCGGTCGGTACGACGCTGGCACTGCGCGTGTTCAATGCCAGCGGCAACGATGTCGAACGTGTGGAAGCGACGCTGGTCAGCGGCCAGACCTCGGCCGCGCAATGGCCCTTGGCGCTGGCCCGCAAGGTCAATGCCAGTGCCCGGCATGCGCGCGTGGGCGTGCTTGCCAATGGCGTGATCACGCCGTCGGCGTCGGCCACCGACAATCGCGTGTACCTGAAGGACGGCAACCGCTTCCAGCTCGATACCCAGGTGCCGGACCCGGGTACGCCATCGCCGGGTGGTGATTTCGACCACGTGTACCCGGCGGGCATCGGCAGCTATGTGCCGGGCCAGACCGTGGTGAAGAGCAGCGACGGCAAGCTGTATGCCTGCCGCCCGTTCCCGGAAGGTGCATGGTGCAACGTCAATGCCGAGGCCTACCGGCCGGGCGTGGGCGCGGCCTGGCGAGATGCGTGGGTGCCGTACTGAGTCCCAGAGTGGAGGCGGTGCTGCGGCACCGCCTCCACCAGCCGCCGCGATCTGAGCGCTCGGTTGCAGATGCGGTGCCACAACCGCGGCTTTCGTACACATCCGATGGTGGTCGCGCAGACATCACTCAAAACTCCACGGGACGTCTTCCCTCCCAAAGGAGTTCCTGCATGCATCTGTCCCACCGGACCGTCCTCGCACTGTCCGCCATCGCTGGCCTGGCTCTGTCCGGCAGCGCTTTCGCCCACGGCACCATGTCCAAGCCGCTCAGTCGCGTGAAGCAGTGCCACGAGGGCAATCCCGAGAACCCGACCAACCCCGCCTGCGCCGCAGCCAAGGCGATCGGCGGCGCACAGCCGTTCTACGACTGGAATGGCGTCAACCAGGCCGCAGCACATGGCAATCACCAGGCGGTCGTCCCGGATGGCCAGTTGTGCAGCGGCGGCAACAGCAAGTTCCGCGGCCTCGACCTGAACCGCAGCGACTGGCCGACCTCTCCGATCCGTGCCGATTCGCGTGGTCGTTACACCTTCGAATTCCTGGCGCCGGCGCCGCACGCCACCCGCGAGTGGAAGTTCTACGTCACCCGCCATGGCTGGCAGCCGGGCAGCCCGCTGCGCTGGGCCGACCTGCAGGAGTTCTGCACGCTGGGCAACGTGCCGATTTCGGAAGGCAAGGTCTACAAGCTGGACTGCCCGCTGCCCAAGCGCACGGGCCAGCACATCATCTACAACACCTGGCAGCGTTCGGATTCGGGTGAAGCGTTCTACAGCTGCATGGACGTGCGCTTCGAGGGAGGCGGTGGCGTGATCCCGCCGCCACAGTGGCAGGATGCCGGTCCGGTCACCGCCCGCGGTGCGTTGGACGTGGGCACCACCCTGACGCTGCGCGTGTTCAACGCCCAGGGCAATGATCTGGAGCGTCCGGAGATCACCCTGGCCGCAGGTCAGACCGCTGCGAACCAGTGGCCGCTGGCGCTGGCCCGCAAGGTCAACGCCAATGCACAGCAGGCGCGTGTGGGCGTGATGAGGAACGGCGTGATCACGCCGGTCACCTCGGCCACCGAGAACCGCGTCTACCTGAAGCCGGGCAACCTGTTCCAGATCGATACCCGCCTGCCGGGCCCGGTCGAGCCGGTCGATCCGCCGCCGGGTGACGACTACGACTTCGTGTATCCGGCCGGTATCGGCAGCTACACGCCGGGCGAAACCGTGGTCAAGGGCACCGACGGCAAGCTCTACGCCTGCCGGCCGTTCCCGGAAGGTGCGTGGTGCAACATCAACGCCGATGCCTATCGCCCGGGCACCGGTTTCGCCTGGCGCGATGCCTGGGTCGCGTACTGAGGCAGGCGACCGGGGGCGGCGTGATGCCGCCTCCGGTTCTTGGAGTTGCCGGCCAGCGGCCGGCACTACCAGGGTTCGTGGGG
>NZ_JAPTFQ010000093.1:0-17101 GCF_030985535.1 Stenotrophomonas sp. Sm2128 | reverse complement strand
CCCCCCTTCCCCATACCCCGCCGAATGGGTATACAGTCGACCCGTACCGGCATCGTGCCGGAATGAACCCTGGGAGGGGACCATGCGCAAGACCTTCAAGACCCTGCTGCTGGCACTGCCGCTGTGCCTGGCCGCGCTCTCGGCGCAGGCCGCCGACGGCGCCGCCGGCCGCTGGAAGACCATCGACGACAAGACCGGCAAGGTGAAGTCGATCGTCGAGATCACCCAGGCCGCCAACGGCACCCTGACCGGCAAGGTGGTCGACATCCTGCACTCGGACAAGGGCCCCAACCCGGTCTGTGACGGCTGTGAAGGCGCCAACAGGAACAAGCCGGTGAAGGGCATGACCATCCTCTGGAACCTGAAGGCCGACGGCGCCAACAAGTGGTCCGGTGGCACCATCCTCGACCCGGCCAACGGCAAGACCTACAAGTCGAAGATGGAACTGCAGCCCGGCGGCACCCGGCTGGACGTGTCCGGCTGCATCGCCTTCATCTGCCGCGCGCAGACCTGGCAGCGCGAATAAGCGCCCCGGCCCCCGCTTCATCCCCGTGACCCGGCCTCGGCCGGGTCACCTCGTTGCGGGCATGCGATACTCTGCGGTTCCCCTCGGCTTCACCCCGCGACCATGACCCGTACCGCGCTCGTCACCACCGCCCTGCCCTACGCCAACGGCCCGCTGCACCTGGGCCACCTGGTCGGCTACATCCAGGCCGACATCTGGGTGCGTGCGCGGCGAATGAGTGGCGGCAAGGCCTGGTTTGTCTGCGCCGACGATACCCATGGCACGCCGATCATGCTGGCCGCGGAAAAGGCCGGGGTCACCCCGGAAACCTTCATCGCCAACATCCAGGCCAGCCACGAACGTGACTTCGCCGCCTTCGGCGTGGCCTTCGACCACTACGACTCGACCAATTCGGCGGCTAACAAGGCGCTGACCGAGCAGTTCTACCTGAAGCTGGAAGCGGCCGGCCACATCAGCCGCCGTTCGGTGGCGCAGTTCTACGACCCGGCCAAGGGCATGTTCCTGCCCGACCGCTACGTCAAGGGCATCTGCCCGAACTGCGGCAGCCCCGACCAATACGGCGACAACTGCGAAGTGTGCGGCGCTACCTATGCGCCGACCGACCTGAAGGAACCGCGTTCGGTCATCTCCGGTGCCACGCCGGAAATGCGCGATTCGGAGCACTTCTTCTTCGAGGTGGGCCACTTCGACGCGTTCCTGCGCGAATGGCTGGCCGGCGACGTCGCCCTGCCGGGCGTGAAGGCCAAGCTGGGTGAGTGGCTCAATGCCGAAGGTGGCCTGCGCGCGTGGGACATCTCGCGCGATGCGCCGTACTTCGGCTTCCAGATTCCCGGCCAACCGGGCAAGTACTTCTACGTCTGGCTGGATGCACCGATCGGCTACCTGTCCAGCTTCCAGACCCTGTGCGGCAGGATCGGCGAAGACTTCGAAGCGCACCTGCGCGCCGGTACCAGCACCGAGCTGCACCACTTCATCGGCAAGGACATCGTCAACTTCCACGGCCTGTTCTGGCCGGCGGTGCTGCACGGTACCGGCCACCGCGCGCCGACCCGCCTGCACGTCAACGGCTACCTGACCGTGGACGGTGCCAAGATGAGCAAGTCGCGCGGCACCTTCGTGATGGCGCGTACCTTCCTCGATGCCGGCCTGGAGCCGGAAGCGCTGCGCTACTACTACGCCGCCAAGTCCGGCGGTGGCGTCGACGATCTCGACCTGAACCTGGGTGACTTCATCGCCCGCGTCAACGCCGACCTGGTCGGCAAGTTCGTCAACCTGGCCAGCCGCTGCGCCGGCTTCATCAGCAAGCGTTTCGACGGCCAGCTGGCCGCGCAGCTGCCCGATGCAGCGCAGTACCAGCGCTTCGTCGACGGCCTGGCGCCGATCCGTGAAGCCTACGAGCGCAACGACCCGGCCGCGGCGATCCGCCTGACCATGGCCCTGGCCGACGAAGCCAACCGCTACATCGACGACGTCAAGCCGTGGGTCATCGCCAAGCAGGAAGGCGCCGACGCGCAGCTGCAAGCCGTGTGCAGCCAGGGCCTGAACCTGTTCCGCGTACTGGTCACCGCCCTGAAGCCGGTGCTGCCGGCCACCGCCGCGCAGGCCGAAGCCTTCCTGGCCGCGCCGGTGAACGACTGGACCGAACTGGCACAGCCGCTGCTGGGCCACCGCATCACCGACTACACCCCGCTGTTCACCCGTATCGACCCGAAGAAGATTGACGCCATGATCGACGCCTCCAAGGACACCCTGCAGCCGGCGGCTGCCGCTGCCCCCGCCGCCAAGCCGGCCGCCCCGGCCCCGGCCAAGGACGAAGCAAAGAGCGCCGACGCGCCGGCCTACATCGGCATCGACGATTTCGCCAAGCTCGACCTGCGCATCGGCAAGGTGCTGGTCTGCGAGTTCGTGGAAGGATCGGACAAGCTGCTGCGCTTCGAGCTGGATGCAGGTGAACTGGGCAAGCGCCAGATCTTCTCCGGTATCCGTGGCAGCTACGGCGAGCCGGAGAAGCTGGTCGGCCGCAGCGTGGTGTTCATCGCCAACCTGGCCCCGCGCAAGATGCGCTTCGGCCTGAGCGAAGGCATGATCCTGTCGGCCGGCTTCGACGGCGGTGCGCTGGCGTTGCTGGACGCCGACAGCGGCGCGCAGCCGGGAATGCCGGTCCGCTGATGCCCGCAGCGGGCGTGGCCTCGGCCGCGCCCGCCGGCAGCATTGGCCAGCGGAGGCAACGCGATGGGAGGCAACGGAATGGAACTGGCGCTGTTCGACTTCGACCACACCGTGACCACCTGCGATACCTATGGCCGTTTCCTGCGCCGCGTGGCCACCGCCGAACAGCTGGCGCAGGCGTGGTGGAAGGTCGGCCCGTGGCTGCTCGCGTACAAGCTGAAGCTGATCTCGGCCGAACGCATCCGCGCGCGCGTCACCCGCCTGACCTTCAGCGACCGCCACAGTGACGACATCGCCACCCTGGCCGCCGGCTTCTCGCGTGAGTTCCTGCCCGACGTGGTGCGCCCGGAAATGCTGGAGCAGATCCGCTGGCACAAGGAACAGCAGCACACCGTGGTGATCGTGTCCGGCTCGCTGGACCTGTACCTGCGGCCGTGGTGCGAGCAGCTGGGCCTGCAGTTGATCTGCAACCGGCTGGAATGTCAGGACGGACGCCTGACCGGCCGTTACGCCGGTGGCGACTGTGGCCCGCGCAAGGTCGAGCACATCCGTCGCCAGTTCGATCTGTCGCGTTACGTGCGCATCCATGCCTACGGTGACAGTTCCGAAGACAAGCCGATGCTGGCGCTGGCCCACGAGCGCTGGTTCCGCGGCAAACCCCTGAAGTAACCCGACGCGCAGCCTTCGCCACGCATGAGCCTGATCCCACCCCTGACCGAACGCCTCGACCGCCTGTTGCCGCAGACCCAATGCGGGCAATGCGGCTACGACGGTTGCCGACCGTACGCGCAGGCGATGGCGCGCGGCGAGGCAGGCGTCGACCGCTGCCCACCCGGTGGCGATGCCGGTGCACGCGCGCTGGCCCAGGTTCTGCGCGTACCGGCGATTCCTTTTGATCGTTCGCGCGGCGAGCACAAGGCGCCGCAGGTGGCGTTGATCGTGGAAGCCGACTGCATCGGCTGCACCAAGTGCATCCAGGCCTGCCCGGTGGACGCCATCGTCGGCGGCGCCAAGTACATGCACACGGTGATCGCCGATCTGTGCACCGGCTGTGAGCTGTGCATCCCGCCGTGCCCGGTGGACTGCATCGAGCTGGTGCCAGCGTAGCCACCGGACCAACCGGCGGAGCGGCGGGGTAGAGTCGACTGTTAGTCGACTGCTCTTCGTTCCGGCGGCGCAAAACCCCGCGCTGCGCGCGACAGTCGACTAACAGTCGACTCTACCCCCCCTCCACTGCTGGGAGGTGACCTTGCCGTTACGGCACTGCCGCCGTCACCACGATCTCGACCTTCCAGTCGGCGTGGGCCAGTTTGGCCTCGACCGTGGCGCGCGCCGGGGTCGCACCTTCCACCACCCACTCATCCCATGCCTTGTTCATGCCATCGAAGTCGGCCATGTCGGCCAGGAACACTTCGGCGCGCAGCACGTGCTGGCGATCACTGGCCACCAGCGCCAGCAGCTTGTCGATCTCGGCCAGCACCTGCCGGGTCTGCCCGGTGATGTCCTGGCTGGTGTCTTCCGGAATCTGGCCGGAGAGATAGGCGACCTTGTTGTACACGGTCATTTCGGACATGCGCGGTCCAACGTCGTAACGCTCCATCATGGGCGTGGCTCCTGCGGGTGATCAGGCCTGCATTGTCCTCCAAACCGGTCAACGATGGGTGCAGGGCAGCCTTCCACACACGGTCACTACCGGCTTCCGACAGCGACGCTGGTCAAATGCCAGCGACAGGCGCACGATGCGCCACGGCTGCATTGACACCGCCCTCGCCCTCCCTGACGCACCCTTGCGCCGATGACCGAAACCACCGACCCCGCCACCGCTCCCTCCACCCCGGCATGGAAGCGGGTCCTCACCATCGTCATCCCGCTGCTGATCCTTGCGTTGGCGCTGCACGGCCTGGCCAACGAGTTCGATGAGAACGGCTACCGCGCCATCCGCCATGCCTTCCACCAGCTCAGTGGCACGCAGATCGCGCTTACTGTCGTGCTGGGCCTGGCCAGCTATGCCTGCCTGATCGGCTTTGATGCCATCGGCCTGCGCCGCAGCGGCATCCGCGTGCATCCGGCGCGCATCGGCATCACCGCGTTCCTGGCACACACGCTCGGCCAGACCGTGGGCTTTGCCGCGCTCACCGGCGGTGCGGTGCGCCTGCGCGGCTACCGTACCGCCGGCCTCGACCTGGCGCAGATCGGCCAGGTCGTGCTGATGAGCACGCTCGGCTTCGTGTTCGGTGCGTGGCTGCTGATCAGCGTGGCGCTGTGCATGGAACCGGCGGCAGCGGCGCTTGCCCTGCCGCTGGACCCGGATGCGGTGCGCGTGGTCGGCATCGTCGCGCTGCTGGCCTATGCGGCCACCCTGCTGCTGGTCGGCCGCGATGGACGCCAGTTCAGCGTGTTCGGCCATGCGCTGTGGCTGCCCGACCGGCGCACGATGATCGGCGTGACCGTGCTCAGCGTGATCGAGCTGGTGCTGGCCAGTGCCGCGTTCTATGTGCTGCTTCCGGACTCGACGCCGACCGGCCTGCCCGGCTTCGTCGGCCTGTACCTGGTCGCGGTGCTGGCCGGCCTGGTTTCGACCGTGCCCGCCGGCCTCGGCGTGTTCGAATGGAGCCTGCTGAAGCTGCTGCCACAGGTGGCACCGGCTGCGGTGCTGGCGGCGGCGTTGATCTACCGCGTCACCTACTACGTGCTTCCCCTGCTGCTGGCCACCCTGCTCGCGCTTGCACCCGCGCTGCGCCAGCCGCTGCAGGCCAGTGCCGGGGCGACCCGTGCCGGCTGGAACGCGCTGCGCCCATGGTTGCCGCAGATCATCGCGCTGGCGGTGTTCAGCATCGGTGCTGCGCTGGTCATCGACGGCACGTTGCCCACGCCGCGCCGTCACCTGGTCAACGCATCACTGCCGATCCTGGAAACGTCCCATCTGATCGGCAGCCTCAGCGGCGTCGCCCTGCTGCTGATCGGCCAGGGCCTGGCCCGGCGCAGCCATGCCGCATGGATGCTGGCGATGGCCGTGTGCGTGATCACCCCGTTGCCACTGTGGCTGCGCGGTGGCCAACCGTTGATCGCGGTCTCCGCCCTGCTGGTGGCGATGGCGCTGTGGGCCGCACGCCGCGAGTTCTACCGCCAGGGCGCACTGCTCGATGAAGCATGGTCGTGGCCATGGCTGCGCAACCTCGGCCTGGTACTGGTGGCGGTCACCTGGCTGTTGTTCTTCACCTACAGCCATGTCGAGTACCAGAACGAACTGTGGTGGCAGTTTGCGATATCCGGCAACGCACCGCGTGCGCTGCGTGCGCTGCTGGTGGTGGCGATCGCGCTGGTGATGTTCGGCCTGGCGCGGCTGCTGCACAGTACGCGCAGCCCGCTGCCAGCCGCCGACGAGGCCACGCTGCAATCATTGGCGCCGGTACTGGCCGGTGCCACCGATACCCAGGCCTGCCTGGTACTGACCGCCGACAAGGCGGTGCTGCGCGATGATGCGAAACAGGGCTTCGTGATGATGCAGCGCTACGGCGGTTCGCTGATCGCGATGGGCGATCCGGTCGGCCCGCCTGATGTGGCGCGTGCGCTGATATGGCGCTTCCGCGAGGAAGCTGACCGGCTCGGCCTGCGCCCGGTGTTCTACCAGGTGGGCGAGACCTACTGGCAGACCTATCTCGACCTGGGCCTGGGCCTGGTCAAGCTGGGCGAGGAAGCGATCGTGCCATTGCACGACTTCGGCCTGGAAGGCCGCGAACGCGCCGATCTGCGCCAGGCCTGGAACCGTGGCAAGCGCGGGGGCCTTTCGTTCCGCGTGGCACCGGTGGAAGAGATTCCCAGCCTGCTTCCCCGCCTGCACGCGATCTCCAACGCGTGGCTGGAAGACAAGGCCGGCGACGAGAAGGGTTTCTCGCTGGGCAGCTACGATCCGGATTACCTGGCGCGCTTCCCGGTGGCACTGGTCGAAGCCGAGGGCCAGATCGTGGCATTCGCCAACCTGTGGCAGGCACCGGCCGGTGCCGAGCTGTCGGTGGACCTCATGCGCCACGTCAACGAGGCACCGAAGGGCACGATGGATTTCCTGTTCATCGAGCTGTTCCTGTGGGGCCGCGCTCAGGGCTATGCGCGCTTCTCGCTGGGCATGGCGCCGCTGTCCGGGCTGGCCCAGCATCGCCTTGCTGGTCGCTGGAACCGACTGGCCGGCCTGCTCGCGCGGCATGGCGAACGCTTCTATGGCTTCAGTGGCCTGCGCCGCTTCAAGTCGAAGTTCGACCCGCAGTGGCGACCGCGCTATCTGGCAGCACCCGGCGGCATGCATCTGCCGGCCGCGTTGCTGGATGCCACGCGCCTGATCTCTCTGGACCCGCGGCGTAACTGAAGCCCTGAGCCGCCGGGCATGGCCCGGCGCTGCAAGCCACCCGGTAGGTGTCGACCTTGGTCGACACGGCGGCGACAGCGTTCGGGCGTGGCCCGGCGCTACGCCCCGCCCTTGAGGATCACTTCGGCCAATCGGTCGTAATCACCATTGAAGTGATGGTCGCCCGGCAGCTTCACCTTCTGCACGCCGTCGTTGGCCGGCAGGCCGGGGCACAGCGCGTCGTCATCCTTGTCGCCATACACGCAGAGGGTCTTCGCCGCCGGCAGCTTCGCCACTTCCGGCGCGATCGGCAGACCATCGCCGCCACCGCCCAGCCAGTTGCTGACATGGAATTCGAAGTCAGCCTTCCTGCCCACCGACAGCAGCACGATACGGTCCAGCGCCTCACGGGTGCCGGCATCAAGCTGGTTGATGGTGGCCGGCAGCACGTCGGCACCCTGCGAGAAACCGATCAGCATCACCTTGTCGCGATGCCACTGCTGGCGGTAGTGATCGATGATCTTCTGCAGGTCAGTGGCAAATCCCTTCGGCGTGCGTTCGCTCCAGAAGTAGCGCAGTGAGTCGATGCCGACCACGGCCACGCCATGCTCGTTGAGCGACGATGCCACGTCCTTGTCCAAGCCGGCCCAGCCGCCATCGCCGGAAACGAACACGGCCAGCGTGTCGCCGCTGCCAGTCGCCGGTACTTCTACTATCGGCAGGCCCTTCAGCGCGGCTGGTGGCGGTGCCAGGCTGACGCCGGCCTGCGCGCCGATCACCCGCGCCGCCGCCACCAGGCCGGGTGAAGCATCACCGCGCGCGGTGCGCTTGAACTCGCGTGCCATCGCCACCTGCTGCACGAAGCGGCTGGCCTCGCCAACCTTGCAGCCATGGTCGCCGGCGGCGCTCAGCCACGGGGAATTCAACTCGGCAGGCTGCAGCTTGTTGTGCTTCACGCCATCGCCGCAGACCATGCGCTCGTGGCTGCGATCCGGGCAGAAGCCAGTGGTCAGCAGGCCGGCGAACACTTGGGTGTCGGCCTGTGCGGCCAGCGTGTAGGCCATCTCGGCGCCTTCACCATCACCACCGACCAGCGGCAGGTGGTAGCCAGGCAGGTGCAGGGAGGCCTGCAACCAGCGCGAGAAGTTCTCGACGTCGCCGGAACCGAACGAACAGGTCGGATTCCCCTCGCGCTTGAGGACGCTGCGCAGATGCGCGATGTCCACGGCAGCCACCATCGCGCCATCGGCACGCAGGGCCTCGATCGGAAGGCGGCTGGTATCACCACCGGAGGTGGGTTCATGGAACCAGATCACCACACGCTGCGGCGTGCCAGCCGGCATGTGCACCGGAATCTGCTCGAACCGCCCGTGGCTGAACTGCTGCACGTTGGCCGCCGCCATTGCCGGCAGTGCTGCCAACGCCAGAACCACACCCATTGCCCTGCCCAGCCCTGCACGCTTCATGTCGCATCCCCGATGGAATGCGCACACGATACGCCGCCGCCGCGTGCACGGCACGTACCGGCGCAGGCCGTTGGGGATTCAGTGGGCTGCGGCCCGACGGCTGCGCCGGTACAGGGCCATCGCCAGATACAGCAGCCAGCCAACGATCACCGCGATCACCACTTTCTGTCCCAGCCCACGCGGTGGTCCACCACGCCACAGCACATGCAGCCACAGCAGCACGAAGGCCAGCCATGCCCAGCCCCAGAGCAGGCCCGCGGCGGACTGCCAACCCGGTTCGCGGCGCAGGTACCAGGCCTGCAGCAGCATGCCGACGCTGGCACACAGGAACGCGGTGTTGGCTGCCAGTCCATGGATGAACGGTGCAAGCAGCGGGGTCGCTTCAGGCAGCCAGCTGTCACCGATGGCGACCGTCGCCAGCCCCAGCGCAGAGACAGTGAACAACAGCGGCGCCGCCGCACTGCGGCGCGGCCCGATGCTGCCGCGATACAGCGCAATGCCAAGCGCCGCAATGGCCAGCGCCAGCAGGCAGTAGGCAGCGCGCAATGCCAGGCCCCACGGCCCGTGCAGGTACAGGCTCAAGGTTGCCCGCACCCAGTCCAGATCACTGCGCGCGACCTGGGTCCACAGCGCGGTGGTCACGAACAGCAGCAGCGCCACCAGTGCCAGCACCGCCGCCGGACGCGCACGGCTCATGGCGTTGCCTCCGGATGCCGCGTCTTCCACTCGGCCAGCGCCTTGCGATAGCGCTGCAGCTCATCGGCATACAGATCCAGCACGCACAGCGGACAGCCGCTGCCACAGCACTCGTTGGGACCGGGCTCTTCGGGGGGCAGCGGGCGGGGGTCGGGATCAGGGACGGACACGGTCGGAAACAACAATCATCGGAAACAGGCCACCAGTGTACCGGGCCGGCTCAACCACCCAGCTGTCGACGCAGGTTTTCCCGAGCCGCCGCATCCAGACGCTGGTGGAAGAATTCACTGAGGAAGATGCGCGGCGCCCGCAGCAGCCCCTGCAGGAAACGGCGACGCCCGGCGCGGTACAGGAAGCCCGGCACGACCCCTTTGTACTCTTCGGCCACGCCACGATCGTAGGCGGCGAACACCGGCTCGGGCGCGGCCAGGATCGCCATGTCGCAGTCCAGGAACAGCGCGGCCTCGGCATCAACGTCGTCCGGGCCCAGATCGCCATGGCGGGCTGTCAGCAGGATCAACTGCTCGACCCGCGCGGCGTCGACGCCGGCCAGTTCCGGGGCCCGTGCGATTGCCTGCAGGGCCAGCGCCGCCGAACGCGCTTCGTTGTCCTTGCGGCCCGCCACATAGATCGCGTCGTGGTAGAGCACGGCCAGGTACACCTCGGCGGGCCTCTGCCAGCCCGGGCCGTCAGCCACATCCTGGCAGTGCTGCAGCACCGCGCGTACGTGTCCGAAGTGGTGGTAGGCGCGGGGCGGCGTTGCGTAGCTGTCCTGCAGCGCCTGCCACTGCGCAGGAGCCAGCGTCAGCGGAGAGAAATCCATACCCGGATCATCCCGCCTGCGCAGCCCCGCGGCAAGCTGATGGTTTTTTCACCACATACTCACAACGCTTGCCCGGTGAGGCCTGGACGCGGTTGTCCACAGCTTTGTCGAGCGCTGGTCCACATCGGTTGTGGATGAAACGCCGTACCGGCCACGCGCCGACCAACGGTCACTGCAGCGCGGCGCCGCCGGGTCTACACTCGCTGCAGGCGGGAGCGCCCGCCGCTGCCGGGAACTGTCATGTACCGCCCTGCCGCCCGCATCTTCGTCGTGGTCCTGGCCGCTTTGATGGCCGCGCCGCTCTGCGCACAGGATCACCCGCGCACCGATGCACTCCCGCCCATCGGCAGCGTCACCCCGGTGGAGGTCCCCTCACCGGAACAGGTCTTCGCGATTCCTCCCGCAATGCGCGCGATGCTGCAGGCGCAGGTGATCGACCGCAGTTCATCGCGCGAGCAGCGGCTGCAGGCACTGGTGGAAATGATCTTCGGCCGCCAGGGGCTGGACCTGCAGTACGACGCGAACGCGACCTACACCGTGGACGAAGTCTGGCAGCAGCGCCGCGCCAACTGCCTCGCCTTTACGCTGATGTTCGTGGCACTGGCGCGCGAGGCTGGCATCCAGGCCCGCGTTCAGGAAGTCGGCCAGGTCGTGTCCTGGTACCAGGACCAGGACGCCGGCGTGGTCTACAGTGTGGGCCACGTCAACGCGGGCGTGGAGATCGCGGGGCGTTACGCCACGGTCGACCTCGATCGCAACGTACTCTACGACCGCCACGGCCCGCAGCCGGTCAACCGCGCGCGTGCACTGGCGCATTTCTACAACAATCGAGGTGCCGACCGCATGGCCGAAGGAGACCTCGTCGGCGCCCGCGCGTTCTTCGATGCCTCGGTCGTGCAGGATCGCGCGTTCCCCTCGGTCTGGAACAACCTGGGTGTGCTCGACAACCGTGAGGGCAACACCGATGCGGCGCGGCAGGCACTGGACCGCGCCCTGCGCCTGGACGGTCGCCAGGATGCGGCGCTGACCAATGCCAGCGCGCTGTATCGGCAGCTTGGGCTGGATGCGCAGGCCAAGGCCCTGGAGCGACGCTTGAAGTCGGTGCAGCGTGAGGACCCGTTTGCGCAGTACATGCTGGGCACGCAGGCCGAGCAGGCCGGAAAGCTGGCCGAAGCCATCCGCTATTACCGGCAGGCCGTGCGCCTGTATGACACCGCGCACCAGTTCCACTTCGGGCTGGCGCGCGTGTATTTCCTGTCCGGGCAGCTTGAACGCGCCGACCGTGAACTGACCCGCGCGCAGCTTCTGGGTGGTGCAACGGAACAGGCACGCTACCAGGCCAAGCTCGACAGCCTGGCCCGCTGGCGCGCGCAGCAGCAGGCCAGGCGCTGAGACCGATCAGGCCTTCTTGAGGAAGCAGGTCTTCAGGACCAGGCCCTTGATCTTGTCCGAGTTGCCTTCGATGTGCTCGGCATCATCTTCGACCAGGCGGATGTTGCGGATCACGGTGCCCTGCTTCAGCGGGATCGAAGACCCCTTCACCTTCAGGTCCTTGATCACGGTGACGGTGTCGCCGGCCTGCAGGGTATTGCCGTTGCTGTCACGCACGACCAGGGCCGAACCGGCACTTTCCTCGGCGGTCCATTCGAAACCGCAATCGGCGCAGATCCACAGCGCGCCATCGGCATAGGTGTTTTCCAGGGTGCACTGCGGGCAGGCGGGAACAGACGACATCGGCAAGTACCTCAAAGTGAATCAACAGCCGCCATTGTAACCGCCCGGTCCGGGACCCCGGCTCCCTGGCAGGTGCCCGGCCGCCGCCATGACCACGGCTGGAGCAGCCGTGACGCTGGAACTTGCAGTCGGCGGCGAACTGCAGCAGAGTGCGCGGCCCCTGACCGCCCCCGGAACTCCCCATGCGCCTCGGCATCGACTTCGGTACCAGCAACTCCGCCGCCGCCATCGTGCATGAGGGGAAACTGCTGCCGATCCGTTTCGGTGACGCCGAACAGTTCCGCACCAGCGTGTACTTCCCCGGCGTGGTGCCCGACCCGGACGACTTCCAGCTCGACGACGGCCAGGAACACCAGCTGCAGCAGATGATCGATAGCGCCGCGCGTGCAGCCCGTGCCGCCGGCCAGGAACGCACGCCGCAGGCGCTGCGCCGTGAAGCCCTGCGGGCCCTGCGCCGTGAATGGATGGAGGCCCGCGCCGGCAAGGAACGCAGCGCCAGCGACCTGCTGCAGAACGCGGTCTACGGCGACGACGCGCTGGAAGCCTATTTCGAGGAACACGAAGGCAACCTGGTACAGAGCCCGAAGTCGATGCTGGGCTACAACCTGCACCCACGCGCGAAGCAGACCATCACCGGCATCGCCGCGCACATCCTCGAGCACATCCGCCTGACCGCCAGCGCCCAGCTTGGCCAGCCGCTGCGTGCCGCTCTGCTCGGCCGCCCGGTGCAGTTCCGCAGCTCGATCGGCGCGGCCGGCAATGACCAGGCACTGGATATCCTGCGCGAGGCCGCCACCCAGGCCGGCTTCGACCAGATCGACTTCCTCGAAGAACCCGCCGCGGCGGCCATGCACTACCACGCCGAAAGCCGCGAGCGGCACCAGGCGGTGATCGTCGACATCGGCGGCGGTACCACCGATATCGCGCATGCCGAAGTCGGTGGCGACGACGCCCCGCGTATCCACCGCGCGTGGGGTATCGCCCGCGGCGGTACCGACATTGATCTGGCGCTGAGCCTGTCCAGCTACATGCCGCTGTTCGGCCGCGGCATCACCCGCGTGCCCGCCCACCACTATGTGGAAGCAGCCACCGTGCAGGACATGACGCGCCAGCGCGACTTCCGCCAGCACAAATACGATCACGTCGACGAGCCGTGGGGCGGGCGCCTGCAGGCCCTGCAGGACACCGGCAATACCGCCCGCCTGTACCGCGATGTCGAACGCGCCAAGATCGCCCTCAGCGCCGCCAGCGAGCACCGCAGCACGCTGGACTACATCGCCCGCGACCTGCATGCCGACAGCAGCGCCGATGGCCTGGCCGCCGCCGCCCACGGCTACCTGGAGCAGATCCGGGAACTGCTGGCCCAGGTCCGCAGCGACATCGGGGGCGACCCGGATGCGGTGTTCCTGACCGGCGGCATGTCCCGTGCCGGCTACCTGCGCCAGGCCGTGGCCGAGGCCTTCCCGGGGGCCCGCATGGTCCACGGCGAGCCCTCGCTGGGCGTGGTCCAGGGCCTGGCGTTGGCGGCAGCCAGCCAGGATTAACAAAACGTTACGCGGTCTAAGTTACTCTTGGTCGGCTAGAACCCTGCTGCACCTTCCACCGGCCACGCCGGTGTGTGTCCACGGTGCAGCCTGGCCCGCCCTGCGGGCCTAGCGGCCATGCCTTCCTGGCTCGTTCATGGTCCGCGCAGCAACTGAGCCGCCATCGAGACCCGCTTTGGGCACCCGCCAGGCCCCTGTGGCCTTACAACCTGACGCAGCACCTGCACCCATCGACTGCCGCCGTTGTGACGCGGTCTGTTGCCGGCTGCCCGTGCTGCTGCAGCCCGGCGACCACGTGCCTGGCCAGTTCCTGTCACGCGACACCCACGGCCGTGCCGTGATGGCGCGCAACGAGGAAGGCTGGTGCGCGGCGATCGATCCCTATCACCTGCGCTGCACGATCTATTCGCAGCGCCCGGCGATCTGCCGCCAGTTTTCGATGGGCGGCGATGACTGCCGCCGCGAGCGGCAGGACTACCTGCGCCAGGCCGACGCCTGGGCGCTTTCCTCCCCTTCCACCTGACAGGAGCAACCATGCCCCGCAAGGCAAAGACCCCCGCGAAGGCCAGCAACAGCATCCGCAGCGAACGCAAGGGCGCGGCCGCCAGCACCGTAGTCAGCAGCGATTCGATCGCTTCGGACCTGGCAGCGTTCCGCAAGGCCGGTGGCAAGATCGAAGTCCTCGGCACCACCTGGGCGCTGAAGAAAGCCAGCTGACCCAGTACCGACCGCGGCGGCGCTGCCGCCGCGGCCTGCCGGACCGTGCTCAGCGATCCAGGCGTACCCGCACACTGCCCGAATGCGACTGGATGCGGATGTCTCCATCGCCGCCCCCCAGACGCGTATCGAGATGGCTGCCCGGCCCATAGCGCGGCCGCTCCACCTGACCGGCGTCGCTGTTGATCGAGCCGCTGAAGCTGTTCACCGACAGCTGTGCCGACACCGTGCGTGGCAGGCTCAGCGTGACCGAGGCACTGACCGATTCGACATTGATGCGGCCACCGGGCGCCAGCCCGGCCGCTGCCAGATCGATGCTGCCAGAGACGGTTTCCACCGCCAGTCGCTGCACGCGCCCGGCGTCGACCTCGACCCGTCCGGACACCGTCTGCGCACCGATATCACCGGACACGCCACCGCCGGCCTCGATGCGGCCACTGACGGTGTTCACATCCAGCTTCGGCGTCTGCAGGCGTGCGCTGACGCTGCCACTGACCGTGTTGAGCTTGCTGTCGCCACTGCGGCCAGCCGCGCTCAGGCTGCCGCTGACCGTGTCGGCCTGCAGCCGTCGCACATCGATACCACTGATGTCCTGGCTGGCGCTGACCGTGCTCAGCAGCAGCTCCACCGATCGCGGCACGTTCAGCACCAGCGTTGCACCGCCGTTGTTGCTGCGGCGCGGATATTCGATCTCCCAGCGCACACGGTTGGCGCTTTTTTCCTGGCGCAACTGCAGGCCGTCGCTGAGCGTGCCGGTGAGCTGCACGTCATTGCGGTCCCAGCCACGCACGGTCACCTTGCCGGCCACGTTGCTCAGCTCGATGCGCCCCCCCGCAGCCAAGGTGTGGCGCTCGTCGATGCGGGTGTCGGCCAGCGCCACGGCAGGGGCCAACAGCAGCGCGACGCAACAGGAAATCAGGGTTCGGGTCATGGGGGTCTCCTCAGGTCGTCAAGCCGGACTCGGCGGCATAGGCCGCCTGCCGGGTCAGTTCCAGCCGCAGCGCATAGGTGCGCTTGAGCTGGCCAAGCAGGTGCGGCGCACGCGGGTCCTGCGCCAGGGCGGCACGGATCTGCGCCGCGCTTTCATCCAATTCATGCAGGGCCGGCTGCCATTCCGGCGCCCGTCCATCGGGCAGCGCGGCCACGGCCTGCTGGTACTGCTCGGTCATCGCCGCGGCCTGCAGCTGCAGGGCGGACGGCGCCGGCATATCCGGCTGCGCATGCCGCCACGGCGCCACCGCATACAGTGCCAGGCTGGCAGCCAGGGCAGCGCCGGCCGGCAACCACCAGCGGCGCCGCGAACGCACCGGCAGGACCACCACGTTGTCCGTTGGCGCGGGTGCTGCCTGCGATTCACGCGGCGGCAGCCGGGCGGACAGGCGTGCCCAGCCATCGGCGGGTACATCGCGCTCGTTCGGCAGCGCGCGCAGCCGGGCCAGCAGGTCGTGATCGGAATCGTGTTCGTGTGTACTCATGTCATGTCTCCCAGCCGTGCGCGCAACAGGCCGCGCGCACGATGCAGCTGTGCCTTGGAACTGCCGACTGCCATCTGCAGCTGCTCGGCGATTTCCTGGTGTTTCCAGCCTTCGATATCGTGCAGCACCAGTACCGCACGCGCCCGTGGTGGCAGTGTCGACAATGCGCGCTCCAGGTCACGCTCGGTACCCGCGCAACGGTCATGCACCGCCAGTTCCTGCAGGCCGCCATCGACATCCTCCAGGCTGTCGTGATCCTGCCCTGCGGCGCGACCGCGCAGTTCCATCAGTGCGGCGTTGACCCCCAGCCGATGCAGCCAGGTGGACAGGCTGCTCTCGAAACGGAACCCTGGCAGGGCTTTCCAGGCCTGCAGGAAGGCCTCCTGCAACGCATCCTCGGCACGTGCCTGCTGGCCGCCACACAACCGCCACAGGACAGCGAATACACGCGGCGCGTGACGCCGGTACAGCAGTTCGTAGGCAGCGGTGTCGCCGGCGGCCGCCGCCCGCACCAGGGCGGGTTCGTCGACGGCGTCGTTGGCGGCAGGCAGCGCGGGCATGGTGGTGTCGAGCATATCGCTTGGATGCGGCGACCCGGGAAAAGGTTTAGAGCCGATCGACGGCCGATGCCATGCAACCTTTTCGACGGCTGCTGCATCCATGGAAGGTCCTTCGCGAATCTGCCGTCCGGGAGTCCTGCCATGTCCAGCCCTTCCTGCGCCGCCCTGCTGGTGATCGCTGCCTGCGTCCTGCTGCAGGCGCTGGGCCTGTCACTGCAGCTGCGCCCCGACAACGGCCGCGCCTGCCTGCAGCAGCACCGCCAGGAGCTGGTCTGCCTGGCCTGGACCCCGGCGGTCGAATCCCCCGCACGCGCCGGGTAACATCGAGGGCCGTTATTGCCACCCGTCGTCGCCCCCATGATGTTGTCGCTGAAGGATCACCTGCCGGCCTGGACCTACCCTTGGCTCCACGACGCGGGTATCGCCGTGAAGATCCTGCTCACCCTGCTGGCCGCGTGGCTGCTGCGGGTGCTGGCACGGCGCTTGATCCGCCGCTTCGCCGAGCACTACACGCTGCCACCGGAAATGGTGATGGGCGCGCGCCGGATCACCAGTTTCGTGGTCTATTTCAGCGCAGTGCTGTACATCCTCAGCCTGCTCGGCGCATCGCCGTCGGTATTGTGGACCGCGTTCACCGGCTTCGCGGCGGTGGGTGCGGTGGCCTTCTTCGCGGCCTGGAGCGTGCTCTCCAACATCTTCTGCACGCTGCTGATCTTCACCACGCGCCCGTTCCGCCTGCATGACTACATCGAGGTGCTGGAGAACGGCGAGAAACCGGGCCTGAAGGGCCGGGTGATCGACGTGAACCTGATCTACACCACGCTGCAGGAAACCGGCGACGGCCACGAGGGCACGGTGCTGCAGCTGCCGAACAACCTGTTCTTCCAGCGCACGGTGCGGCGCTGGCGCGACCCGGCACAGGCCCCCGGCGGCATCCAGGGCGACGGCTGAGGGGGTCTTCCTTTGCAGGGCTGCGCCCTGCACCTGCAGAGGCCGAAGCCGAAGCAAGATCAAGAGCGGCATTCCGTGGGATGGCGGGGCGGTGTGGGTGG
>NZ_JAPTFQ010000092.1:0-17171 GCF_030985535.1 Stenotrophomonas sp. Sm2128 | reverse complement strand
GGCCGCCACTACCCGTAACCGCCTGCGAATCATGGGAGTGCCGGCCGCTGGCCGGCGCTCGCCGGGCATGGCCCGGCACAACGGGCAACCGCCTGCAGCGGTTACTGGCGCAGTTCGCGGTAGGTCGCGGACGGGGCGGCAATGCCGGGACTGGCGCGCCACGGGTTGATGTCCAGGCCACCACGGCGGGTATAGCGCGCCTCCACTTCCAGCCATTGCGGCTGGCAGCGCGCAGACACCTCGCTGAAGATCCGCTCAACGCACTGCTCGTGGAACTCGGCGTGCTCGCGGTAGCTGACCAGATAGCGCAGCAGGCCGGCACGATCGATCTTCGGCCCGCGGTAACGCAGGCTGACCGTCGCCCAGTCCGGCTGGCCGGTGACCGGGCAGTTGGACTTCAGCAGTGCCGAGACCAGGGTCTCCTCCACCACCTCACCGGCATTGGCCGAGAGAAAGTCCGCCTGCGGCGGGCCGTAGCAGTCGATCTCCAGCTCCAGCCCGTCGATGGATTCACCGAGCGGCGTCTCGCGCAGGCCCGGCAGCCCGAACTCGACCTGGACCGGCGCACCGGCACAATCCGACAGATCCGCCACGATGCGCGCGCGCAGTGCCTCGGCGCTGTCGATGCGGGTGCTGTTGAGGGAGTTGAGGTACAGCTTGAACGACTTCGATTCGATCAGCCGCGGCGACGTGCACGGCACCTGCACGGTGGCCACGGCCACCTGCGGCTTGCCACGCGGGTCGAGCCAGCTCAGCTCGAAGGCGTGCCAGCGGTCATGGCCGACGAACGGCAGCGCGGCCTCATCGAGGCCGATCTCGGCGCGGGCGCCGCTGCGGGGGATGGGAAACAGCAGGCCGGGATCGTACTGCGACGGGTAACTGACCTCGCGACCGAGCTTACATGGACGTACTTGCAGCGTCCCCTGCCACCGGACCCACCCCGCCATCCCGCGGAATGCCCGCTTTTGACGTTGACGTTGATTTAGGCGGGTGCAGGGCTGCAAGCCCTGCCGGAAACCCTCACCCCGCCGGAGTGCCGGCACCGTGCAGGTAATCCAGGCTCACCTGCAGCAGCGCGCGCAGTCCGACATCCAGCGCCTTCTCATCCAGCAGGAACTTCGGGGAGTGGTTCGCCGGCCGTCGCCGGGTCGATGCCCACGCTGGTGGAACCAACGAAGAAGAACATCCCCGGCACTTCCTTCGCGTACAGCGAGAAATCCTCCGCGCCCATCTGCAGCGGTGGCTCGTAGACGTTGTCCTTGCCCACCACCGCCTGCAGGCTCGGCAGCATCTTCGCGGTCAGCGCCGGGTCGTTCACCGTGGCCGGGTTGCCTTCTGATTCGTAGATGTCGGTGACCGCCTTTGCCCCGTGCGCGGCGGCGGTGTGTTCGGCCACGTTGCGCAGGTCGGCGAAGATCTGCTGGCGCATGCCCTCGTCGAAGGTGCGGATGGTGCCGACCATCTCCACCTCGTCCGGAATGATGTTGTAGCGGATGCCGCCGTTGATCGCACCGAAGGTCAGCACCGCCGGTTGCTTGGAGAGGTTGGCGCGGCGGCTGACGATGGTCTGCGCGGTACCGACCAGATCGGCCGTGGCCACGATCGGGTCGACACCGTTCCACGGTGCGGAGCCGTGCGTCTGGCGACCGATCACCTTGATGCCGAAGCGGTCCGAGGCTGCCATCAATGGGCCACCGCGCACCGCGATCTGGCCGGCCTGCACGCTGGAGAACACATGCAGGCCAAACACCGCCTCCGGCTTGAAGTCGGCGAACAGGCCTTCCTTCAGCATCAGCGCGGCACCGCCCTCTTCCGGCGGCGGTGCGCCTTCCTCGGCCGGCTGGAAGATCAGCATCACCTGGCCCGGCAGGTCCTTCTTCATCGACACCAGCGCTTCGGCCACGCCCAGCAAGGTGGCGGTGTGCGCGTCATGGCCGCAGGCATGCATCACGCCCACGGTCTGGCCGCGGTACTGGTCGGTGGCCTTGGAGGCGAACGGCAGCCCGGTCTGTTCGGTTACCGGCAGCGCGTCCATGTCCGCGCGCAGCGCGATCTTCGGGCCGGGCTTGCCGCCTTCGATGATCGCCACCACGCCGTGGTGGGCGATGCCAGTCTTCGGCTTCAAGCCCATCGCACGCAGGCGCTTGGCGACCTCGGCCGAGGTGCGCGCCTCGCGGTTGGACAGTTCCGGGTGCTGATGGAAGTCGCGGCGCCATTCAACCACCTTGGCCTGCAGGCGCTGGGCAGCAGCGGTCACTTCGGGGCGTTGCCCGTCCTGGGCGTGGGCAACGGCCGGCAGGGCCAGCAGCAGGGCGGACAGCAGCAGCGAACGGCGCATCGCAATCTCCACAGCAAGAGGGGTCCAGCTGAATGTAGGGCAACACCGCCGCCACGGGAACCTCCGCGGCCGGATCCGGTCTTAGCGCCCGTCCCATCCGTCATGCAGGAAACGTGATGTGGCACAGGTATGCTTTGCGCATTGCCAACCGGGGCCGCGCCCCGTCCAGCCCTCTTGGAGTCCTCGTAATGTCACGTGTTTGGAAGATCGTGCTGCTGGTCGTGGCGGTTCTGGTACTGGCCGTGGTCGGCCTGCGCGTCATCGGCGGGGGCAAGGACAAGGCTGGAAAGCCGGCAGCGGGAGCGCGCCAGGGTGGCGAAGACCCGGATGCCGGCCCGGTGCCGGTGACCGTGGTCCAGGCCACGCACCAGGACGTACCGGTGTATGCCAGCGCACTGGGTACCGTGACGGCAATGAACACCGTCACCGTCAGCCCGCAGGTCGGTGGCCAGCTGATGAGCCTGAACTTCCGCGAAGGCCAGGAAGTGAAGAAGGGCGACGTGCTGGCAGTGATCGATCCACGCACTGCCCAGGCCAGCTACGACCAGGCCGCGGCAGCCAAGCGCCAGAACGAGGCGCTGCTGGCCACCGCGCGCTCCAACTACCAGCGCTCCAATGCGCCGGAGTATCGCCAGTTCGTCGCCAAGACCGATCTGGATACACAGCGAAACCAAGTGGCACAGTACGAAAGCGCAGTCGCGGCGAACGAAGCCAGCATGCGCTCGGCACAGGTGCAGCTGCAGTACACCAGGGTCACCGCACCGATCACCGGCATCGCCGGCATCCGCGCGGTCGACGCGGGCAACGTGGTCAACGCCGGCACCGCGCTGGTCACCCTGACCCAGATCCACCCGATCCACGTCCTGTTCAACCTGCCCGAACGCCAGCTCGGCGACGTGCGCCAGGCGCAGGCCGCCGGCGCGGTGCCGGTGGCGGCACTGGACCGCGCCGACTCGCACGTGCTGTCCGGCGACGGCAAGCTGGACGTGGTCGACAACCTGATCAGTGCCGACAGCGGCACCTTCAAGGCGCGCGCGCTGTTCGACAACACCGACAACGGCCTGTGGCCGGGCCAGTTCGTCAACGTGCGCATGCAGCTGCGCACGATTGCCGGCGGCGTGGTCATTCCGACCCAGGCCGTGCTGCGTGGGCCGGATGGCGAGTACGTCTACGTCGTGCAGGGCGACAACACGGTGAAGATGCAGACCGTGCGCAGCGGCGTGGAAGTGGGCGACAGCCAGGTGCAGATCGCCGAAGGCCTGAAGGGCGGCGAGCGGGTGGTCAGTGAAGGCCAGTTCCGCCTGAAGCCGGGCAGCAAGGTCACCGCGCTGAAGCCGGGCGAAACCCCGGCCGCACCGACCGAGGCCGAGCTGAAGGCGGCCGAACAGAAGAACGGTGGCGGCGGTGGCCGTCGCGGTGGCGGTCCGCGCTGAGCGCAGGCCACGGTTCTCCCTCGCGCCGGCGGACCCGCCGGCGCCGACATTGAAGTGCCAGCAAGGATCAGTCCGTGGGCTTTTCGACGATCTTCATCCGCCGCCCGATCGCTACCTCGCTGTTGATGGCGGGCCTGTTGCTGCTGGGCATCCTCGGTTACCGCAAGCTGCCGGTGTCGGCGCTGCCGGAAATCGATGCGCCCAGCCTGGTGGTCACCACCCAGTACCCCGGCGCAAACGCCACCACCATGGCCTCGCTGGTCACCACGCCGCTGGAGCGCCAGTTCGGGCAGATCTCCGGGCTGGAGCTGATGACCTCCGACTCGTCGGCTGGCTTGTCCACGATCATCCTGCAGTTCTCGATGGACCGCGACATCGACATCGCCGCGCAGGACGTGCAGGCGGCGATCCGCCAGGCCACCCTGCCCTCGTCGCTGCCCTACCAGCCGGTCTACAACCGGGTGAACCCGGCCGACGCGGCCATCGTCACCCTGAAACTGACCTCTGACACGCGCCCGCTGCGCGACGTCAACAATTACGCCGACTCGATCCTGGCCCAGCGCCTGTCGCAGGTGCAGGGCGTCGGCCTGGTCTCGATTGCCGGCAACGTGCGCCCGGCCGTGCGCATCCAGGTCAATCCGGCGCAGCTGTCGAACATGGGCCTGACCCTGGAACAGCTGCGCAGCGCGCTCACCCAAGCCAACGTCAATGCGCCCAAGGGCTCGTTGAACGGCAAGACCCAGTCCTACAGCATCGGCACCAACGACCAGCTGGCCAGCGCCGCCGAGTACCGCGACACCATCATCAGCTACAAGAACGGCCGCCCGGTGCGGCTGTCCGACGTGGCCGAGGTGGTCGACGGCGTGGAGAACGACCAGCTGGCGGCCTGGGCCGATGGCAAGCCGGCGGTGCTGCTGGAAGTGCGCCGCCAGCCGGGCGCCAACATCGTGCAGACCGTCGAGCGCATCCGCGCGATCCTGCCGCAGCTGCAGGGCGTGCTGCCGGCCGACGTGCACCTGGAGATCTTCAACGACCGCACCGAGACCATCCGCGCCTCGGTGCACGAAGTGCAGTTCACCCTGATCCTCACCATCGGCCTGGTGGTGGCGGTGATCTTCGTATTCCTGCGCCGGCTGTGGGCCACGATCATTCCCTCGGTGGCGGTGCCGCTGTCGCTGGCCGGCACCTTCGCGGTGATGGCCTTTGCCGGCATGTCGCTGGACAACCTCTCGCTGATGGCGCTGGTGGTGGCCACCGGCTTCGTGGTCGACGATGCGATCGTGATGATCGAGAACATCGTGCGTTACATCGAGCAGGGCAAGAGTGGCAAGGAAGCGGCCGAGATCGGCGCACGCCAGATCGGCTTCACCGTGCTGTCGCTGACGGTCTCGCTGGTGGCGGTGTTCCTGCCGCTGCTGCTGATGCCTGGCGTCACCGGCCGCCTGTTCCACGAGTTCGCCTGGGTGCTGAGCATCGCCGTGGTGCTGTCGATGCTGATCTCGCTGACGCTGACCCCGATGATGTGCGCCTACCTGCTCAAGCCCGACGCCCTGCCCGAAGGCGAGGACGCGCACGAGCGTGCAGCGGCGGCCGGCAAGCAGAACCTGTGGACGCGCACCGTCGGCCTGTACGAGCACAGCCTGGACTGGGTGCTGGGCCACCAGCGCCTGACCCTGGCCGTGGCCGGTGGCGCGCTGGTATTGACCGTGCTGCTGTACGTGCTGATTCCCAAGGGGCTGCTGCCCGAGCAGGACACCGGCCTGATCACCGGCGTGGTGCAGGCCGACCAGAACATCGCTTTCCCGCAGATGGAACAGCGCACAAGGCAGGTTGCCGAAGCGCTGCGCCAGGATCCGGACGTGACCGGCGTGTCGGCGTTCATCGGTGCCGGCAGCATGAACCCCACGCTCAACCAGGGCCAGCTGTCGATCGTGCTGAAGGAGCGCAGCCAGCGTGATGGCCTGGATGAGATCCTGCCGCGCCTGCAGAAGGCGGTAGCCGGTATTCCGGGCGTGGCCCTGTACCTGAAACCGGTGCAGGACGTGACCCTCGATACCCGCGTGGCCGCCACCGAATACCAGTACTCGCTGTCGGACGTGGACAGCGCCGAAGTGGCCACGCAGGCCACGCGCCTGACCGAAGCGCTGCGCAAGCGCCCGGAACTGGCCGACGTGGACAACAACCTGTCCAACCAGGGCCGCGCGCTTGAACTGAACATCGACCGCGACAAGGCCAGTGTGCTGGGCGTGCCGATGCAGACCATCGACGACACGCTCTACGATGCGTTCGGCCAGCGCCAGATCTCGACCATCTTCACCGAACTCAACCAGTATCGGGTTGTGCTGGAAGTGGCGCCGGAGTTCCGTACCAGCACCGCGCTGATGGAACAGCTGGCCGTGGCTTCCAACGGCGCCGGCGCGCTGACCGGCACCAATGCCACCAGCTTCGGCCAGGTCACCTCGTCCAACTCGTCCACCGCCACCGGCATCGGCGCGCAGAACACCGGCATCACGGTCGGCGCCGGCAACATCATCCCGCTGTCGGCGCTGGCCGAAGGCAAGGTCAGCAGTGCGCCGCTGGTGGTCAGCCACCAGCAGCAGCTGCCGGCGGTGACGGTCTCGTTCAACGTGGCGCCGGGCTATTCGCTGTCCGAAGCGGTGCGTGCGATCCAGGAGACCAAGGACAGCCTGGACATGCCGGCACACCTGCATGCCGAGTTCATCGGCAAGGCCGCCGAATTCACCGGCAGCCAGACCGATGTGGTGTGGCTGCTGCTGGCCTCGCTGGTGGTGATCTACATCGTGCTCGGCGTGCTCTACGAGAGCTACATCCACCCGATCACGATCATCTCCACGCTGCCACCGGCCGGCGTCGGCGCGCTGCTGGCGCTGATGCTGTGCGGGCTGAGCCTGTCGGTGGACGGCATCGTCGGCATCGTGCTGCTGATCGGCATCGTCAAGAAGAACGGCATCATGATGGTGGACTTCGCGATCGAGGCGCGTCGCGCCGGTGCCAACGCGCATGAAGCGATCCGCCGCGCCTGCCTGCTGCGCTTCCGTCCGATCATGATGACCACCGCCGCGGCAATGCTCGGCGCACTGCCGCTGGCGCTGGGCACCGGCATCGGCTCGGAGCTGCGCCGCCCGCTGGGCATCGCCATCGTCGGCGGCCTGCTGCTGTCGCAGCTGGTCACGCTGTACACGACGCCGGTGATCTACCTGTACATGGAACGCTTCTCCGAATGGCTGGCGCGCCGCCGCGAGCAGCGCGCACTGCGCAACGGTTCGCTGCAGGAGCCGCAGGCATGATCCACGCCCCGCTGCTGCGGTGGGCCGCACGATGAACCTGTCCGGCCCCTTCATCCGCCGCCCGATCGGCACCGCGCTGCTGGCCATCGGCCTGTTCATGGTCGGCCTGATCTGCTACCTGCGCCTGGGCGTATCGGCACTGCCGAACATCGAGATCCCGGTGATCTTCGTGCACGCCAGCCAGTCCGGCGCGGATGCGGCGACCATGGCCTCGACAGTCACCGCGCCGCTGGAGCGCCACCTCGGCCAGCTGCCGGGCATCGACCGCATGCGCTCGTCGAGCTCGGAAGGCAGCTCGCTGGTGTTCATGATCTTCCAGAGCGGCCACAACATCGATTCGGCCGCGCTGGACGTGCAGACCGCGATCAACTCGGCGCAGGCCGACCTGCCTTCGGGCATGGGCTCGCCGATGTACCAGAAGGCGAATCCGAACGACGACCCGGTCATCGCCATCGCGCTGACCTCGCAGACGCAGTCGGCCGACGAGCTGTACAACGTCGCCGACTCGCTGCTGGCCCAGCGCATCCGCCAGATCAGCGGCGTTGCTTCGGTCGACATCGCTGGCGCTTCGACGCCGGCGGTGCGTGTGGACGTCAACCTGCGCCTGATGAACGCGCTGGGCCTGACCGCCGATGACCTGCGCAACGCCGTGCGCGCGGCCAACGTGACCTCGCCCACCGGCTTCCTCAGCGACGGCAACACCACTACCGCGATCATCGCCAACGACTCGGTGGCGCGTGCCGCCGACTTCGCCGACCTGGTGGTCAAGACCCAGGGCGATGGCCGGGTGATCCGCCTGAAGGACATCGCCAACGTCTACGACGGCCAGCAGGATGCCTACCAGGCCGCGTGGTTCGACCACAAACCGGCGGTGGTGATGTACGTGTTCACCCGTGCCGGCGCCAACATCGTGGAGACCGTGGACCGGGTCAAGGCGCAGATCCCGACCCTGCGCGATTACCTGCAGCCCGGCACCACGATGACGCCGTACTTCGACCGTACGCCGACCATCCGCTCGTCGCTGCATGAAGTGCAGATCACCCTGCTGATCAGCCTGGCGATGGTGGTGCTGACGATGGCGCTGTTCCTGCGCCGGCTGGCACCCACGCTGATCGCCGCGGTGACCGTGCCGCTGTCGCTGGCCGGTGCCGCGCTGGTGATGTACGTGATGGGCTTCACCCTGAACAACCTGAGCCTGCTGGCGCTGGTGATCGCCATCGGCTTCGTGGTCGACGATGCGATCGTGGTGATCGAGAACATCATGCGCCACCTCGACGAAGGCATGCCGCGGATGCAGGCGGCGCTCACCGGCGCGCGCGAGATCGGCTTTACCATCGTCTCGATCACCGCCTCGCTGGTGGCGGTGTTCATCCCGCTCCTGTTCGCCAGCGGCATGATGGGTGCGTTCTTCCGCGAATTCACCGTCACCCTGGTGGCGGCGATCGTGGTCTCGATGATCGTCTCGCTGACGCTGACTCCGGCGCTGTGCAGCCGGTTCCTCAGCGCGCACGACCACAGCGCGCCGCCGTCGCGCTTCGGCCGCTGGCTGGATGCCGGCCATGAGCGCATGCTTCGCATCTACACGGTCTTCCTCGACTTCTCGCTGCGCCACGCGCTGCTGCTGTCGCTGACCCCGCTGATCCTGATCGGCGCCACCGTCTTCCTGTTCGGCGCGGTGAAAAAGGGCGCGTTCCCGCCGCAGGACACCGGCCTGATCTGGGGCCGCGCCAATTCCAGCGCCACGGTGTCCTTCGAGGACATGGTCGCCCGCCAGCGCCGCATCACCGACATGCTGATGGCCGACCCCGCGGTGAAGACCGTGGGCGTGCGCCTGGGCAGCGGCCGCCAGGGCTCCAGCGCACAGTTCAACATCGAGCTGAAGTCGCGCAGCGATGGCCGTCGCGAGACCACGGCGCACGCACTCGCACGGCTGAGTGCCAAGGCCGACCGCTACCCCGACCTGCAGCTGCGCCTGCGCGCGATCCAGGATCTGCCCAGCAACGATGGCGGCGGTTCCAGCCAGGGCGCGCAGTACCGCATCTCGCTGCAGGGCAACGACCTGGCATCGCTGCAGGAATGGCTGCCCAAGCTGCAGGCGGAGCTGAAGAAGAACCCCAAGCTGCGCGATGTCGGTACCGACGTGGACAACGCCGGCCTGCGCCAGAACATCCAGATCGACCGCGCCAAGGCCGCACGCCTGGGCATCACCGTGGGTGCCATCGACGGTGCGCTGTACGGTGCGTTCGGCCAGCGCCAGATCTCCACCATCTATTCGGACATCAACCAGTACAGCGTGGTGGTCAACGCCCTGCCCTCGCAGACCGCCACCCCCGCCGCGCTGGACGAGGTGTACGTACGTGCGCGCAATGGTGACATGGTGCCGATCACCGCGGTGGCCACGCAGATGCCCGGCCTGGCCCCGTCGCAGATCACCCACGAGAACCAGTACACGACGATGGACCTCAGCTACAACCTGGCTCCGAACGTGAGCATGGGTGAGGCCAAGGCGATCATCGACGCGACCGTGGCCGGCATGCGCATGCCTGGTGACATCCGCCTGGCCGATGATGCGGGCTTCGGCTTCAACTCCGACCCCAGCGACATGCTGATCCTGGTGTTCGCCGCGATCCTGACCGTGTACCTGGTGCTGGGCATGCTCTACGAGAGCCTGATCCATCCGGTCACCATCCTGTCCACGCTGCCGGCGGCGGGCGTGGGTGCACTGCTCGCGTTGTTCGGCACCAACACCGAGTTGTCGGTGATCTCGATGATCGCGCTGGTGCTGTTGATCGGCATCGTCAAGAAGAACGCGATCATGATGATCGACTTCGCGCTGGTGGCGCAGCGCGAGCATGGCCTGGCACCGCGCGATGCCGCGCGCGAGGCCAGCATCGTGCGCTTCCGCCCGATCATGATGACCACGATGGTGGCGATCCTGGCGGCGGTGCCGCTGGCGATCGGCCTGGGCGAAGGCTCCGAACTGCGCCGCCCGCTGGGCATCGCGATGATCGGCGGCCTGCTGTTCTCGCAGAGCCTGACCCTGCTCAGCACGCCAGCGCTGTACGTGATCTTCTCGTGCCTGGCCGAACGCTGGCGGGCCCGTCGCGCGCGCAAGCGCGAAGCGAAGCTGCTCAAGCGCGCGCAGCGTGCGTAGAACGGCCCATCCACGCATGGCGTGGATCTACGGGTAGAGCCGGCCGCTGGCCGGCTTTCTCGGTACGGCAAATCTGCCGGCCAGCGGCCGGCACTACCGCGGTGGTCCGCCTCCATATTTCACGCGCACCCCGCAATAATGGTGGGAGATCCTTCCGCCGAGCCTGCATGCCCGCCCGCCAATCCCGCCTCAGCCGCCTGTGGGCCCACGAGAAGGCCAGTTACGGCCTGCGCGTGTTCATCGCCCTGACCGCAGCGCTTGCCGTGTGCTGGCAGCTGGATGCGCTGACCGCCCTGCCCGGCGTTTTCCTCGGTATCATCGCCAGCGCCATCGCCGAGACCGACGACAACTGGTGGGGCCGGACCAAGGCGGTGGCGCTGTCGCTGCTGTGTTTCTGCATCGCTGCGGCGTCGGTGATCTGGCTGTTCCCCTGGCCGTGGATCTTCATCGGCGCGCTGGCACTGTCCACCTTCGGCCTGACCCTGCTGGGCGCGCTCGGCGAGCGCTACGCATCCATCGCCCAGGCCACGGTAACGCTGGCGATCTACACCATGATCGGGCTGGAGCAGCACGGTGCCAGCGACCTGCATACCGCGCTGCAAGCGGTCAGCCACCTGCTGGCGGGCGCCGTCTGGTACGGACTGCTGTCGATCCTGTGGACCGCACTGTTCGCCAACCGACCGGTGCGCGAGCGCGTGGCGCGGCTTTACATCGAGCTGGGCCGCTACCTGCAGCTGAAGGCCGCCCTGTTCGAACCGGTACGTGAGGCCGACCTGCAACGCCGCCAGCTCGACCTGGCCGAGCAGAACCGGCGCGTGGTCGGCGCGTTGAACGAGGCCAAGACCGCGATTCTCGCCCGCTTCGGCCGTTCCGGGCGGCCGGGCGTGAACTCCGGCCTGTACCTGCGCCTCTATTACATGGCACAGGATTTCCACGAGCGCGCCAGTTCCTCGCACTACCCTTACGGCGCCCTGGTCGATGCGTTCTTCCACAGCGACGTGCTGTACCGCTGCCAGCGCCTGCTCGATCTTCAGGGCCAGGCCTGCGCGCGCCTGGGCGAGGCGATCCGCCTGCGCCGCCCGTTCGTGTATGGCGAAACCAACCAGCAGGCCGGGCGCGACCTGGCCGATGCGCTGGCCTACCTGCGCGACCAGCAGCGCCCGCAGTGGCAGCGACTGCTGGGTTCGCTGGACCTGCTGGTGCACAACCTGCGCAGCATCGAACGCCGCCTGCTGGACGCCGAACGCTCCGAGGCCAGTCTCGACAATGTCGATACGCGCCTGCGCGACAGCAACCCGCATACCCTGCGCGAGATGGGCGTGCGCGTGCGCCAGCAGCTCACGCCCGGCTCGGTCCTGTTCCGCCACGGCCTGCGCATGGCATTGGCCCTGATCGCCGGTTTCGCCGCGATCCGTCTGTTCAATGCGCAGAACGGCTCGTGGGTGCTGCTGACCATCGTGTTCGTGTGCCGGCCCAACTTCGGTGCGACCCGGCAGCGCCTGGCGCAGCGCATCGTCGGCACCGTGGCGGGCCTCGTGCTCACCTGGGCGCTGCTGCAGTTGTTCCCGCAACTGCACGTGCAACTGCTGATCGCGCTGCTGTCGGCGCTGCTGTTCTTCTTCACCCGCACCGACCGCTACCTGGTGGCATCGGCGGCGATCACGGTGATGGCCCTGACCTGCTTCAACCTGATCGGCGATGGCTTCGTGCTGATCGTGCCGCGCATGGTCGACACGCTGCTGGGCTGCGCGATCGCCGCTGCCGCCGCGTTCCTGATCCTGCCCGACTGGCAGGGCCGCCAGCTGCACCTTGTGCTGGCGCGGGTGCTGGATACCGCCGCGCGCTACCTGGATTCGGTGCTGGGCCAGTACCGCAGCGGCATGCGCGATGACCTGGCCTATCGCATCGCCCGCCGCGACATGCACAACGCCGACGCCGCGCTGTCCACCGCGCTGTCGAACATGCTGCGCGAACCCGGTCATGTGCGTCGCAACCTGGATGCCGGCTTCCACTTCCTGGCGCTCTCCAACACGCTGCTTGGGCACTTGTCGGCGCTGGGTGCACACCGCGACCAGGTGGACAGCTACGCCGGCGATCCGCTGGCCTTGGCCGCCGGTGAGCGCGTGCGCAAGGCGCTGCAGCAGCTGGCCTCGGCCCTGACCGCACGGCAGCCGGTCAACGAGGACGACAACGACGCTGATCGCGCGGTGGCGGCCGAACTGGAGCAGATCGACGAGGCGATGCCGGCGAAGCTGCAGTTGATCCGCACGCAGATGGCGCTGGTGCTGCGGATGCTGCCGAAGGTGCGGGCGGCGGCGAATGAGGCGGTGCGCACGCTCACCTGAAGGCCGGCGCCGGGCATGGCCTGGCGCGACCCGCAGTCCATCCACGCATGGCGTGGATCTACTGCACCGTGTGCAACCGTGTGTTGCGCCTGGCGCCGCATCCCGATCACGGTCCTGCGCGGATACTGGGTGATCCCCTGCTCCTGGACTCCCCCCATGAAGATCGAACTCGCCGGCCGCACCGCGCTCGTTACCGCTTCCACCGCCGGCATCGGCCTGGCGATCGCCCAGGGTCTTGCCGCGGCGGGTGCGCGGGTCATTCTCAACGGCCGCAGCACCGACAGTGTCGAACGCGCCCGCCAGCGCCTGCTCGCCGCCGTTCCGGGTGCCGAGGTGATCGGCGTCGCCGCCGACCTTTCCGATGCAGCCGGTGTCGATGTGCTGCTGGCCGGCCTGCCCAAGGTCGACATCCTGGTCAACAACGCCGGCATCTTCGGCCCCGAGGACTTCTTCGAGACCGAAGACGCCACCTGGGAGCGCTACTGGCAGACCAACGTGATGTCCGGCGTGCGCCTGTCGCGGGCACTGCTGCCGGCGATGGTCGACGCCGGCTGGGGCCGCGTGCTGTTCATCTCCTCCGAATCGGCACGCAACATTCCCGCCGACATGATCCATTACGGTGTCAGCAAGACCGCGCAGCTGTCGCTGTCGCGCGGCCTGGCCAAGCGCGTGGCCGGCAGTGGCGTCACCGTCAACGCGGTGCTGCCCGGCCCGACCCTGTCCGACGGTTTCGCGGCGATGTTCGAAGATGAACGCCAGCGCAGCGGCAAGCCGCTGGAGCAGATCGGCCGCGAGTTCGTGATGGCACACCGGCCGTCTTCGGTGATCCAGCGCACCGCCACGGTCGAGGAAGTAGCCAACATGGTGGTGTACCTGGCCTCGCCGCAGGCTTCGGCCACCTCCGGTGCAGCACTGCGCGTGGATGGCGGCGTGGTCGACGATATCGTCTGAGACCATCGACAGGTGTGCGGACCAACGGTCCGCACCCACAGGTCCGCACCCACAGCGGATAGGCAGGAATGCTAGGCTGCGCCGGTCAAGGAGGTTCCATGTCCGGTCACAACCAGTTCGCCCTGCTGCGCCAGCGCCGTTTCCTGCCGTTCTTCGTCGTCCAGGCGCTGGGTGCGTTCAACGACAACGTGTACCGGCAGGCGATCATCAGCATGTTGCTGTTCATGGCCGTGCCGGAGGAAGAACTGGGGCTGTACGCCACGCTGGCACCGGCCATCTTCATCCTGCCGTACTTCCTGTTCTCGGCACTGGCCGGGCAGATCGCCGACAAGCTGGAAAAATCGCGACTGATCGTGATCACCACCACCATGGAGATCGTGATCATGTCGCTGGCGGCAACCGGCTTCCTCACCCAGAGCCTGCCGGTGCTGCTGGTCGCCTTGTTCTGCACCGGCATGCAGTCAACCCTGTTCGGCCCGGTGAAGTACTCGGTGCTGCCCTCGGTGCTCAAGCCCGAAGAGCTGACCGGCGGCAACGGCCTGGTCGAGATGGGCACCTCGATGTCGATCCTGTCCGGCATGATCGTCGGCGGCCTGGTGTTCACCGTGGCCGGCAGCCATGGCACGGTGGTGGCCGCGTGCGCGATCATCGCGCTGGCGATCTGCGGCAACATCGCCGCCCGCCTGATTCCCAAGGTCGATGCCGGCGACCCGGACCTGAAGATCAACTGGAACCCGCTGCCGGAATCGCTGGCGGTGCTGCGCATGGCGCGCCAGCAGAAGGCGGTGCGCAATTCAATCCTGGGCGTGTCCTGGTTCTGGTTCGTCGGCACCGTGCTGACCTCGCAGCTGCCGGCCTATGCGGTGACCAACCTCGGCGGCGAACCAACCCTGTACATCTTTGCGCTGGCCCTGTTCTCGGTCGGCACCGGCGTCGGCTCGCTGCTGTGCGAAAAGCTGTCGGCACGCACGGTGGAAATCGGCCTGGTGCCGTTGGGCGCGTTCGGCATGACCGCGTTCCTGCTCGACCTGTACTTCGCGCGCAGCGGCGAGGCGACGGTGCACGGGTTGACCATCGGCACCTTCCTGCAGCAGTCCGGTAGCATCCGCATCGTCATCGACCTGATCGGCATCGGCCTGTTCACCGGTATCTTCGTGGTGCCATTGTTCGCGCTGATCCAGAGCCGCACGCCGAAGGCGCAGATGTCGCGCGTGTTCGCGGCGCTGAACATCCAGAATTCCGGCTTCATCGTCGGCGCAGCCCTGTTGTCGCTGGCCGCGCACAAGCTGCTGCACTGGAGCATCCCGCAGCAGTTCCTGGCGCTGGCCATCGCCAACGCGCTGGTGGCGATCTACATCTTCACCATCGTCCCCGAATTCCTGATGCGCTTCCTCAGCTGGCTGATGGTGCGCACCCTGTACCGCCTGCGCCCGCACGGCATCGAAGCCAACGTGCCCGACGAAGGTGCCGCGCTGCTGGTCTGCAACCATGTCAGCTACATGGACGCACTGATCCTGTCGGCGACGATTCCGCGTCCGGTGCGCTTCGTCATGTACTACAGGATCTTCAACATCCCGGTGATGCGCTGGATCTTCCGTACCGCCAAGGCGATCCCGATCGCCGGTGCGCGCGAAGACCCGGCGCTGATGCAACGCGCGTTCGATGACATCGACGCCGCGTTGGCCGAAGGCGAGCTGGTCTGCATCTTCCCGGAAGGCGCACTGACCAGGGATGGTGCAATCGCCCCGTTCAAGTCCGGCGTCGAGAAGATCCTCGAACGGCGGCCGGTGCCGGTGGTGCCGATGGCCCTGCGCGGCATGTGGTCGAGCATGTGGAGCCGGCGCGACAGCCGCCTCGGCCGCATGCGGGTGCCGCGCCGTTTCCGAGCCACCGTCGAGGTAGTGGCGGCACCGTCCATGGACGGCCACACCACCAACGCCCAGGCGCTGGAAGCCCAGGTGCGGGCCCTGCGCGGCGATCACGCCTGACAGAATCGGACTGACAGGCAGGCCCGGCAACCTCCCCCGCATACGCCACCGTCCAGTGGCGAACACGACATGCCGTGCGTGTAAACGCATACATGCAACGCCGGTTGCGGTAGATTACGCACCCACAGGGGGGAGGTTCGGCCGATTCACCAAGGCCGGCCACCAAGGAATGGAGTCTCGCTTTGAATCAACCACCACCGCTCAGCCGTCCGGTCTACATCCCCAACCATCTGGTCTGGGCGATCCTGACGACGCTGTTCTGCTGCCTGCCGTTGGGCGTGGTGTCGATCGTCTATGCCTCCCAGGTCGATGGCCGCCGCGCGGCTGGCGATCTGCCGGGGGCCTACAGCGCGTCGCGCAAGGCGGGCTGGTGGGCAGTGGCTTCGGCCGTGGCCCTGCCGGTCCTGTTGCTGTTGTGGCTCGGGCTGTTCGGCGGCTTGGCCGTACTGGGCGCTCTTTCCGACCAATGATTCACCACCACCACCCATCAAGGAGCTTGAACCCATGAATACCGCTACTCCGCAGGTCCCGAACAACCTGGTCTGGGCCATCCTGACCACCCTGTTCTGCTGCCTGCCGGCCGGCATCGTGTCGATCGTCTACGCCGCACAGGTCAACGGCAAGCTGGCCGCCGGCGACATCGCCGGCGCCCAGGACTCCGCCGCCAAGGCCAAGAAGTGGGCCATCTGGTCGGCCATTGCCTGGGCCGTGCTGGTCGTGCTGTACGTGCTGTTCTTCGTCGTGCTCGGCGGCATGGGCGCGATGAGCAACAGCGGCTACTGATACGCCTGGACGGATCCGGCGCCTGCGCCGGATCCGTTGTTGCATGTCCGCGCTTCCCGCTCGTTCCCGACTCGCCCGCTGGGCACCGCTGCTGGCTTCCGCCGGCCTGGCCGTGGGTGCCACGGTGGTGCTGCGCAACGTCAATCCGTATGTCGCCGGCAATCCACTGCCGAGCTGCCCGCTGTACGCCCTGACCGGCCTGTACTGCCCGGGCTGTGGCAGCACGCGCTGCCTGTACTCCCTGGTCCACTTCGACCTGCCCGGCGCGATGGCGATGAACCCGCTGCTGGTCATCAGCCTGCCGTTCCTGTTGCTGATGCTGCTGAATATCGCCGGCATCCGCCCACGCGTGCTCGACCCGCTGATGCGGGTGCTGGCCAATCCTGTGTTCTGGCTCTGGGTGCTGCCCGGGTATGCGCTGCTGCGCAACCTGCCGTGGGCACCGTTCACTGCACTGGCACCGATCTAGGTTTCCAGCCAACGGCGCAGCCCCTCGTGGTGGGCGGCGTTTGTCGGTCATGGGATAGGCCGGGCGGGTGGACTGCGCAGGGGTCGCTGCGAGTACGTCCATGTAAGCTCGGTCGCCGCATCCATGCGGCTCACGCCCCTGCACAGCCCACCCGCCCGGCCACGGACAGTTTCCGTGCGCGTCCACCACGGAAAAGAAAGAAAAGATCAAAAGCAAAAGCGGATCGCTTCGCTCTGCATCCACGCATGGCGTGGATCTACCGTGTCGACCAAGGTCGACACCTACCAACAGCCGCGGGAATCTGTCGGGGGTGGGGCGGTGTGGGGCTGCAGGACCGTTGGCGCCATGGATGGCGCCATCGAGCCCCCAAGGACGGGTTTACGGCGTGTCCTGCAGCCCCAC
>NZ_JAPTFQ010000091.1:0-17402 GCF_030985535.1 Stenotrophomonas sp. Sm2128 | reverse complement strand
GGCCCAACCCCCAGAAATCCGCTGTAAGCGACCCACCCCAGCCACGAGGGGGCTCCGCCGATGGCCGCCGACCGCGCGCAGCGCCGCTCTCCATCCGAATCCCGGAACCATGCGCTTGCTCACGGATTGACCACGCGATTGATGACAACGTTGTCCCCACCTGGTGCCGGACTCTCTCCCCGGCCTCCCAGGTACCTCCGTCCGGCCCCACCCGTCGCCTTCCCGGGCGACGCCCGGACCTGCGTCACGCGCGGCGCCATCGGGGCCCGCGCGCCCTTTGATCGGAGACTTACCCATGTACGACCCGATTGTGCGCAGTGCCGAACGTGCGACCCGAAGCTGTCGTCCCCGCCGCCTGGCCTGGCTGCTCGCCGTGGCCGCCGGTGCCGCTGCCCTGCCCGGCCTGGCGCAGGCCGCCAGCTGTGCCGGCGTGGCCCAGTGGGACCAGGCCAAGATCTACCGGGCCGGCGATACCCTGCAGAAAGGAGGCGTCCTCTATCGGGCGAACCAGGACATCTGGAACGCGCCGCCAGACCATCCGGCCGGTGCGCCCTACTACACCAACCTCGGTGCCTGCGATGGCAGCGGCGCCAACCAGCCGCCGGTGGTCAGCCTGACCTCGCCGGCCAACGGCGCCACCTTCAGCGCCGGCAGCACGGTCAACGTGACCGCCACCGCCAGTGATCCGGACGGCAGCGTCGCCAAGGTCGAGTTCTTCCGCGATGGCAGCACGCTGGGCGTGGCCACCAGTGCGCCGTATGCGGCCAGCTGGACCAATGCCAGCGCCGGCAGCCACACCCTGCGCGCGGTAGCCACCGACAACAACAACGCCACCAGCAGCACCGCGACCATCACCATCACCGTCAACGCCGCCGGTGGCGATACCACCGCACCGAGCGTGCCGGGCGGACTGGCGGTCGGCACGCGTACCGCCAACAGCATCGCGCTCAGCTGGAGCCCGTCCACCGACAACACCGGTGGCAGCGGCGTGGCCGGCTATGACGTGTACCGCAACGGCAGCCTGGTCGGTTCACCATCCAGTGCCAGCTACGTCGATGGCGGCCTGACTGCATCGACCACCTACCGCTACCGTGTGCGTGCCCGCGACAACGCCGGCAACGCGTCCGCCCAGGGCACCGAGATCAGCGCCACCACGCTGGCCGGCGACGGCGGCACTACCGGCAAGCGGGTCATCGGCTACTTCACCCAGTGGGGCATCTACGGCCGCAACTACCGGGTCAAGAACATCGACAGCAGCGGTTCGGCCGCGCGCCTGACCCACATCAACTACGCGTTCGGCAACGTGCGCAACAACCGCTGCGAAGTGGGCGTCACCCAGCCGTCGGATCCGAACAGCGGTGCCGGTGGTGATGCCTTCGCCGACTACACCAAGGCCTTCAGTGCCGCCGAGAGTGTCAGCGGCAGCGCCGATACCTGGGACCAGCCGCTGCGCGGCAACTGGAACCAGCTCAAGCAGCTCAAGGCCAAGTACCCCGGCATGAAGGTGCTGATCTCGCTGGGTGGCTGGACCTGGTCGCGCGGCTTCTCCAGCGCGGCGCGCCCGGAAAACCGCCAGGCCTTCGTCGCCTCGTGCATCGATGCCTACATCAAGGGCAACCTGCCGGTAACCGACGGTGCCGGTGGTGCCGGTGCCGCGCTGGGCGTGTTCGACGGCATCGACATCGACTGGGAATACCCGGTGGCGTGCGGCATCGAATGCGGCAAGCCGGAAGACAACGCCAACTTCACCGCGCTGATGGCCGAGTTCCGCCGCCAGCTCGATGCAGTGCGTCCGGGCCTGCTGCTGACGGTGGCGGTGGGTGCCGGCATCGACAAGATCCGCGTCACCGACCCGGCCGCGTACCACCCGTACCTGGACTACATCAACGTGATGACCTACGACTTCCACGGCGCGTGGGATGCGAAGACCAATCACCAGTCGGCGCTGTTTGATTCGCCGAGTGATCCGTCCACCGGCGACCAGAAGCTGTACAACAGCAACGACGCCATCGAGGCCTTCATCAGCCGTGGCGTGCCTGCCGCCAAGCTCAACCTGGGCATCGGCTACTACGGGCGTGGCTGGACCGGTGTGGCCAACGCCAACAACGGCCTGTACCAGACCGCGACCGGCGCTGCCCCGGGTACCTACGAGGCCGGCATCGAAGACTGGAAGGTGCTGAAGAACCTGGCGTGGCCGGGCTACACCGACAACACCGCAGGTGCCACCTGGATCTACAACGGCAGCACGCTGTGGAGCTTCGACACCCCGGCCAACATCACCCGCAAGATGGGTTACGTGAAGACCCAGGGCCTGGGCGGCGCGTTCGTCTGGGAGTTCAGTGGTGACGATGCACAGGGCACGCTGACCAAGGCGGTCAGTGATGGCCTGAAGTAAGAAAAAAGCCGGGGATGCGACACGCATCCCCGGCTCTACAGGAAAAGGTCGGCGACGATCAGCGCTTGGCCGACAGTTTTTCCAGCGCCGCGCGCAGCTGCGCCGGCGGCAGGTAGCCCCCCAGCTGGGTGCCGTCCGGCGCGAAGATCGCCGGCGTGCCGTTCACGCCCAGCTGCTGGCCCAGTGCGTACTGCATCGCCACCGGGTTGGTGCAGTTCTTTGCCGGCACGTTGCCACCGCGCTTGGCGTTGGTCAGTGCCTGGCGGCGATCGGCCGCACACCAGACCGAGATCATGTCGGAGTAGTCCTTGCTGCCGAGGCCCATGCGCGGGAATGCCAGATACTCGACGGAGATACCGTTGCGGTTGAGCTCGGCGATGTCCTGGTGCAGCTTGCGGCAATAGCCGCACTCGATGTCGGTGAACACGCTGATGGTGTACTTGGCATTCGGCGCAGCAAACACGATGCGGTCGCCGTGGTTGGCCTTGGCCAGCAGATCGCGACGATAGCCGAGCAGGCCTTCGCTGTTGGCCGGGCCCTTGGCACGGGTGTCGTAAGGCTGCGACTGGAACAGGTAGCGACCGTCGTCGGATACGTACAGCAGCTGGCCGGAAACGACCACCTCGCGGAAGCCGGGGAACGGCGCGGCACCGATGTAGTCCACCTTGAAACCGGGGTTCAGGGCAGTCAACGCGGCGCGCACGGCCTGGTCGGCAGGCGCGTTGGCGGCCGGGCCGGGCTTGGCAGCGGCGGCAGGCGCCTTGGCGGCTGGCGGGGCCGGCTGGGCGCAGGCAGTCAGGCTGAGCGCACCGAACACGGCGGCGATGGCAAATCGGAGCATGGAGCAGTCCGCGACAGAAGAAGACCCCGGATTCTGACACAGCCACCGGCACCGGGCCGCGACGCCGCGCACCGCCCGGGGCCGGGGTTCAGGACACGGCTCAGCCGCGCGGATGATGCCGGGCGTGCAGTTTCTGCAGGTGCTCGCGCGCCACCAGGGTGTAGATCTGGGTGGTCGACAACGAGCTGTGGCCAAGCAGCATCTGCAGCGCGCGCAGGTCGGCACCGCGGTTGAGCAGATGGGTGGCGAAGCTGTGGCGCAGGCCGTGCGGGCTGATCCGCGCCGGGTCGATGCCGGCCACCTGCGCGTGGCGTTTGACCAGGTGCCAGAACGCCTGCCGGGTCAGCGCATGCAGCGTCGGCTCGACAAACAATGGGGTCTGCCCATCGGCCAGCGCCTGCACCTTGCCCTTGCCGACCAGCAGCGGGCGCGATGCCTGTAGATAGCGCTCCAGCCAGTGCTGCGATTCCTCACCCAGCGGCACCAGCCGTTCCTTGCTGCCCTTGCCGGTGACCCTCAGCACGCCCTGGCGCAGGTTGACCGCGGTGGCCGGCAGCAGCACCAGCTCGCTCACGCGTAGGCCGGCGGCGTACATCAACTCCAGCATGGCGCGGTCGCGCAGGCCCAGCGGGCTGTCGATATCCGGCGCTGCCAACAGCGCGTCGATCTGGCTTTCGGCCAGCGCCTTGGGCAGCAATCGTGGCAGCTTGGGCGGATCCAGCAGCGCGCTGGGGTCCTCGCCGCGCTCGCCACGGCGCACGCCATCGGCGAAGAACGCCCGCAGCGCCGACAGCAACCGCGCATTGCTGCGCGGCGACCAGCCATGACGGGTGCGCCAGGCCAGGTAGTCGAACAACCCCGGGCGCTCGATGCCGGCCAGGCCACCATCGCGCCCATCCATCCAGCGCGCCAGCCCTTCCAGGTCGCGCCGGTAGCTGTCGAGGGTGGCGCGGGCCAGACCGTTCTCGGCCCAGATCGCATCGAGGAAGCGCTGGATGCGCATGCTGTCGTCGGCGCGCAGTTCGGGCAGTTGCTGGACCAGCTGGCGGCGTTCGGCGGGGGTGGAAACAAGGGCCATGCGTGCAGGATACGAGGGCCACTGCGGATGCGGCCAGCATTGCGTATGCTCGGCGCATGTCCCGCCCCGCCATTGATACGGCCCCTGCGGCCACTACCGAGCTGCCCCGCCCGCGTGCATTGCTGCTGTGGCGCGTGCTGGCGATGGTCTACGACGCGCTGCCGGTGCTGGCGCTGTGGATGTTGGCCGGCACCCTGTTCACCCTTGCCTACACCTTCAGCGGCCACGCCCAGCGCGAGAACATCGCACCGTTCAGCGCCTGGCAGTGGCTGCTGTGGGCGGTGTGCTGGCTGGTCACCGGGTGGTATGCCACGGCCAGCTGGCGCCGCGGCGGGCAGACGCTGGGCATGCGGCCGTGGCGCTTGAAGCTGGAATCAAGTGATGGCGCGCCCCTGCGACGCACGCAGCTTTGGCTGCGCTTCGTGGTGGGCACGCTGTCGCTGCTGCTGGGCGGCCTGGGATTCTGGTGGGCATGGGCTGACCGCCAGCGGCTGACCTGGCACGACCGCGCCAGCGGCACCCGCCTGCTGCGCATGCCGAAGCGGTAACGCATCACCTTTCAATCCGATCCTGCGCGGCGCTTGTGCAGAGTCGAGCCGATGCTCGGTTGGCGGGCGGTGCGCGCAAAGCAGCCGAGCGTGGGCTATGCCTGCCGTCCTGGCCGGCACCTTTCAGGCCGTCGCCAGCGACGTTGGCAGCGGCTCCTGCCGCTACCTTCGGCTCTACAACAACGAGGATCAGCCCGACTTGCGCCGGAACAGCAATCCCGATATCGCCAGCATCACGATCGGCGGCAACGCATAGGCAATGCGGTAATCGAACTTCAACGCGCCGGCCATGCGGCCGAAGAACAGTTGCAGCAGCCAGAAGCCCAGCGCGAACAGGATGCCGAGGAACAGGCGCTTGCCCATGCCACCACTGCGCAGCGAGCCGAACGCGAACGGCACCGCCGCCAGGCACAGCGCCAGCACGTTCACCGGGTAGAACCAGCGGCTCCAGTACACATCCTCGTAGTCGCGCGCGTCCAGACCGTTGCGCTCGCGGTATTCGATGCTGGTACGCAGCTCGGCCACACTGAGGTTGCGCGGCTTGGCGATGCCGGTGGCCAGCGCGCCGGCGTCCAGCTTGGAGTTCCACGGCTCGCGCGCCACTTCCTCGCGCGTGGCCGAACGTTCACCGAAGGTATCGCGGCGCACGCCGGTCAGCACCCAGCCGTCACGGTCATGCTCGGCCGTGTCCGCATGGGTCAGCGAGGCGATCCGACCATCCTCGGCGATGCGATACAGGCGCACGTCACGCAGGATCAGCCGCGTGCCCTTGTCGCCCACCAGCTGCTCTTCGCCACCGGCGGCGCTGAGGAAGGTATCGCCCTCGCGCGCCCACAGGCCGGAATAGCGGGTGGTGGAGATGTCCCGCCCCCATTTGGCACTGGACTTCAGCGCATCGGCACGGTCCTGGCCCCAGGGGCCCAGCGTCTCGGCGCTGAGCACCATCACTGCGGTAAGCAACGACAGGGCGATGGCCACCGATACGCTCAGGCGCTTGCGCGACAGGCCCAGCGCACGCAGCGCGGTCAGCTCGGAGGTCGCGGCCAGCTGGCCCAGGCCCATCAGCGCACCGATCACCGCAGCCGTGGGGAACATGGTGTAGGCACGGCGTGGCACCGTATACAGCACCCAGGCGGCCGCATGCCCCAGGGTGTAGCCGTTCTTGCCGATGTCCTTGAACTCGCCGGAAAACGCCATCACCACGTCCAGGCCCACCAGTACGGCCCAGGTCAGCAGCACCGTGGTGAACACCGACTGGCCGAGATACAGGTCGAAACGCATCGGGCGCAGTCTCATGCGCGGGCTCCCTTCGGGCGGCCCAGGCGGCCATCACGTGCATACATCCAGATCGTCAGCGCCAGCAGCGGCAGGGTCAGCCACCACAGGCCAAGCGCAGGCGGAATCTTGCCGTTGGCGATCCAGCCACTGCCGATGAACATCAGGTTGGTGCCGACCATGTAGGCCATCAGCGCCAGCATCATCCGCCCGTAGCGCTGCTGGCGCGGCGAGCTGCGGCCCAGCGGCACGGTCAGCAGCGCAAACGCCAGTGCGATCAACGGCGGGGCAAGGCGGCGATGCAGCTGTGCCTGCGCCTCGGGCCGGTCATCGCCGAACAGCTGCGTGGTCGGCATCAGTTCCGGATCATCGCCGGTACGGGTCTGCGCACCGTCGGGCAGGGCCACATCGTTGCGGGCGAAGGTGGCCAGGCGGTAATCCAGCCCCCCGGCCACCGGTCCTTCCACCTGGTGGCCATCATCCAGCTCCAGGAAGCGCTGGAGGGCGCCTTCGAAGAACATGCGCCCCCCTGCGGCGGACACCACTTCCAGGCGATCGTCCTTCTGCCGCTGCAGGAAGACCCGGCCCAGCTGGGTACCATCGGGCGAGATCGAGGACAGGTAGACCACGCCACCATTGGGCAGCTGGGTGAAGCGGCCCGGCTCCAGGCCCGCCATCAGCACGCTTCGATTGGCCTCGATGATCATCTGCTCGGCCACCCGGCCGGCCCACGGGCCCAGCCACAAGGAGCAGGCGCCGACCAGCGCCACTACCGGCACCACCAGCATCAGCAGCGGCCGCAGCAGGCGTTTGGGGCCCACGCCAATGGCAGTGATGACGGCCATTTCCGAGTCGCGGTAGAGACGGGCCACCGCCAGCAGCAGGCCCAGCATCAACGCCAGCGGCAGGATCAGTGGCAGGTAGGCGATGAACTGCAGGCCCAGCTGGGAGAACAGCAGCTTGGCCGGCAGGCGCCCGTCGGCGATGTTGCCGAGGATGTCCACCAGCACGCCGCCCACGCTGACCACCAGCAGGACGATCAGGGTAGCCAGGAAACTCTGGACGAAATCGCCCAGCAGGTATCGGTCGAGCTTCAGCATGGGGCGGTGGTTTAAACTCTGGGGTTCGTTCGCGGTGCCGCCCAGTCTACTGTCTGGGCGTAAACGGCCTGCGATTGTACGGACTCGCCAATGGAATCTGCTCAATGGCCCTCGAATTCACCCTGAACCACGTTGCTCCGGCCGCCGCCGCCGTTGATTGCCTGGTGGTCGGCGCGTATGCCGACCATACCCTGCCCCCCGCCGCACAGGCCCTGGACGCCGCCAGCGGCGGCCGCCTGGCCTCGCTGGCCCAGCGCGGCGACCTGTCCGGCAAGACCGGCGCCACCACCCTGCTGCACGACCTGCCGGGCGTGTCCGCCCCGCGCGTGCTGGTGGTCGGTCTCGGTGACGCCGCCCGCTTCGGTGTGCCGCAGTACCTGAAGGCCGTTGGCGACGCGGTGCGCGCGCTGAAGGCGGGCGCTACCCGCAGCGCACTGTTCACCCTGTCCGAAGTGGCCATCAAGGACCGCGACGCGGCCTGGGCGATCCGCCAGGCGGTGATCGCCGCCGATCACGCTGCCTACCGCTACACCGCCACTCTGGGCAAGAAGAAGGCCGACGACGCCGGCCTGGCCCAGCTGGCCATCGCCGGTGACGACGCCCAGGCCCTGGCCCAGGGCCAGGCCATCGCCGCCGGTGTCGAGTTCGCCCGCGAGCTGGGCAACCTGCCGCCGAACTACTGCACCCCGGCCTACCTGGCCGAGGTGGGCGTGAAGTTCGCCGGTGAGCATGACGGTGCCGAGGCCGAGATTCTCGATGAGCACCAGATGGAAGCGCTGGGCATGGGTTCGCTGCTGGCCGTGGCCCGTGGTTCGGCCAACCGCCCGCGCCTGGTGGTGCTGAAGTGGACCGGCGGCGGCGACGCCAAGCCGTACGTGCTGGTCGGCAAGGGCATCACCTTCGATACCGGTGGCGTCAACCTGAAGACCCAGGGCGGCATCGAAGAGATGAAGTACGACATGTGCGGTGGCGCCAACGTCATCGGCACCTTCGTCGCCGCGGTCAAGGCCAAGCTGCCGCTGAACCTGGTGGTGGTGGTGCCGGCGGTGGAAAACGCCATCGACGGCAACGCCTACCGCCCGTCCGACGTGATCACCTCGATGTCGGGCAAGACCATCGAAGTGGGCAACACCGACGCCGAAGGCCGCCTGATCCTGTGCGATGCGCTGACCTATGCGCAGCGCTTCGAACCGGCCGCGCTGGTCGACGTCGCCACCCTGACCGGTGCCTGCATGGTCGCCCTGGGCCACCAGACCGCCGGCCTGATGAGCAAGCACGACGACCTGGCCAATGAACTGCTGGCCGCCGGCGAGCATGTGTTCGACCGCGCCTGGCGCCTGCCGTTGTGGGACGAGTACCAGCCGATGCTGGATTCGACCTTCGCCGACGTCTACAACATCGGCGGCCGCTGGGCCGGCGCGATCACCGCGGGCTGCTTCCTGTCGCGCTTCACCGAAGGCCAGCGCTGGGCCCATCTGGACATCGCCGGCGTGGCCAGCGATGAAGGCAAGCGTGGCATGGCCACCGGCCGCCCGGTCGGCCTGCTGAGCCAGTGGCTGCTGGACCAGGCCGCCCGCGCCTGATGCCGTACCCGACCCTGGCCGGCCCCCGCTGGCCAGGGCCTCGCCCGGCACCGCCGGGCCCCTGCCTGACCCGGATCCTGCCATGCCCCGCGCCGACTTCTACCTGATCGCCAAGCCCCGCTTCCTGACCGAGCCGCTGCGCCTGGTCTGCGAACTGGCGCGCAAGGCCAACGACGCCGGGTTGTTCACCCTGGTGCTGGCCCGCGACCAGGCCCAGGCCGAGGAGCTGGACGAGCTGCTGTGGGCGTTCGACAACGATGCCTACATCCCGCACCAGATCGCCGGCGAAGACATGGACGAGGAAGAGGCCCTGGTGCTGATCGCCGTACCCGGCACCGACGCGCCGGCACGCCCGCTGGTGATCAACCTGCGCGATGAACCCTGGCTGGGCCAGTGCGAACGCGTGCTGGAAGTGGTCCCGGCCGATCCGGAAGCGCGCGAACCGCTGCGCGAACGCTGGCGCCAGTACAAGGCCGCCGGTTACGAGCTGAACAAGCACGACATGTAAGCGCGCCCCGGCCCCCTTGATGGGCCGCCGCCGCGCCCTGATCCTTCAACGATTACCTCCTGGTTCCCCCGCATGACCCAACTCGCCTCCAGCTACGACCCGAAGTCCTTCGAGACCGACCTCTACGAGGCCTGGGAGAAGGCCGGCCACTTCAAGCCGTCCGGCAAGGGCGAGCCGTACACCATCCTGCTGCCGCCGCCGAATGTGACCGGCACGCTGCACATGGGCCATGCGTTCCAGCAGACCCTGATGGACGCGCTGGTGCGCTACCACCGCATGCGCGGCTACGACACGCTGTGGCAGGTCGGTACCGACCACGCCGGCATCGCCACCGAAATGGTGGTCAGCCGCAACCTGGCGCTGGAAGGCAAGGGTGAGACCCGTGATTCGCTGGGCCGCGAAGGCTTCATCGGCAAGGTCTGGGAGTGGAAGCAGCAGTCCGGCGATACCATCGAGCGCCAGATGCGCCGCCTCGGCACCTCCGCCGACTGGTCGCGCAGCACCTTCACCATGGACCCGCAGCCGTCGGCGGCGGTCAACGAAGCCTTCGTGCGCTGGTACGAGCAGGGCCTGATCTACCGCGGCCAGCGCCTGGTCAACTGGGACCCGGTGCTGAAGACCGCCATTTCCGACCTGGAAGTGGAGAGCGCCGAGGAAGACGGCTTCCTGTGGTCGATCGCCTACACGCTGGATGAGGGCCTGAGCTACGAACACGTCGAGCGCGATGCCGACGGCGTGGAAACCCTGCGCGAAACCCGCGACTACCTGGTGGTCGCCACCACCCGCCCGGAAACCCTGCTGGGCGATACGGCGGTGATGGTGCACCCGGAAGACGAGCGCTACGCGCACCTGATCGGCAAGAGCGTGGTGCTGCCGCTGACCGGCCGCCGCGTGCCGGTGATCGCCGACGACTACGTGGACCGCGCGTTCGGCACCGGCGTGGTCAAGGTCACCCCAGCGCATGATTTCAACGACTACGAAGTGGGCGTGCGCCACAGCCTGCCGATGATCAACCTGTTCACCCCGGTGGCAGCGCTGAACGAAAACGCGCCGGAGCGTTTCCAGGGTCTGGACCGCTACGCCGCGCGCAAGGCCGTGCTGGCCGAACTGGAAGACCTGGGCATCCTGGTCGAGACCAAGGCGCACAAGCTGCAGGTGCCGCGCGGTGACCGCACCGGCCAGGTGATCGAGCCGTACCTGACCGACCAGTGGTTCGTGAAGATGGACGACCTGGCCAAGCGCGGCCTGGAACTGGTCGAGGACGGAAGCATTTCCTTCGTGCCGCCGAACTGGATCAACACCTACCGCCACTGGATGAACAACATCCAGGACTGGTGCATCAGCCGCCAGCTGTGGTGGGGCCACCGCATTCCGGCGTGGTTCGACGAAGCCACCGGCAGCTGCTACGTCGGTCGCAGCGAAGAGGAAGTGCGGGCGAAGCACAACCTGGGCAGCGAGGTGGTGCTGAACCAGGAAAGCGACGTGCTGGAGACCTGGTTCTCCTCGCAGCTGTGGCCGTTCTCCACCCTGGGCTGGCCCAACGAGCAGGTCATGGCCGAGCGCGGCTTCGACCGCTACCTGCCGTCGTCGGTGCTGATCACCGGCTTCGACATCATCTTCTTCTGGGTGGCGCGCATGATCATGGCCACCGACAACCTGGTCGGGAAGATCCCGTTCAAGGACGTCTACTTCACCGGCCTGATCCGTGACGGGCAGGGCCAGAAGATGTCCAAGAGCAAGGGCAACGTGCTCGACCCGCTGGACATCATCGACGGCATCACCATCGACGACCTGGTCGCCAAGCGCACCGGCGGCCTGATGCAGCCGAAGATGGTGGAGAAGATCGAGAAGGCCACCCGCAAGGAATTCCCGGACGGCATCGCCGCCCACGGTGCCGATGCGCTGCGCTTCACCATCGCGGCACTGGCCACCCACGGCCGCGACATCAAGTTCGACATGAACCGCGCCGAGGGCTACAAGAACTTCTGCAACAAGCTGTGGAATGCCAGCCGCTTCGCGCTGATGAACACCGAGGGCGCGGCGTTCACCGGCGTTCCCAGGCCGCGTACCGATGCCGAGCGCTGGATCCTCGCGCGCCTGGCCGCCACCACCGCCGAAGCGCAGGGCCATTTCGCCGCCTACCGCTTCGACCTGCTGGCGCAGTGCCTGTACGAGTTCGCCTGGAACGCGTTCTGCGACTGGTTCCTGGAACTGAGCAAGCCGGCACTGAACGGTGCAGACGCCGCCGACGCCGAAAGCACCCGCCACACCCTGCTGTACGTGCTGGAAGCGCTGCTGCGCCTGCTGCACCCGCTCACGCCGTTCATCACCGAACAGCTGTGGCAGCAGCTGGCCCCGCGCCTGGGCCTGGCCGAAACCACGCTGTCGCTGCGCCCGTACCCGACCGCCGCCGAGTTCGAAGGCGATTTCGCCCAGGCCGAGGCCGACGTGGAATGGCTGAAGGCGGTGATCAGTGCCGTGCGCCGCGTGCGCAGTGAGCTGAACGTCGCGCCGTCCAAGCTGGTGCCGCTGCGCCTGCAGGCCGGGCTGGAGCAGGACCGCATGCGCATCGAACGCTTCAGCGCCTCGCTGTCGTTCCTGCTGAAGCTGGACAGCATCCAGTGGCTGGCCGAAGGCGAAAGCGCACCGCCGGCCGCCGCCGCGATCGTGGGCGAGCTGAAGCTGCTGGTGCCGCTGGAAGGCCTGGTCGATCTCGATGCAGAGCGCGTGCGACTGGACAAGGAAATCGCCCGCGTCGAAGCGGAGAAGGAAAAGAGCGAGACCAAGCTGGCCAAGTTCACCGACAAGGTGCCGCCGGCCGTGGTCGAGCAGGAGCGCGTGCGACTGGCCGACTGGAACACCCAGCTGGCCGGCCTGCGCGAGCAGCGCGCGAAGCTGTAAGCGCCGCGCTCTGGTGCGTGCCAACCAGGGTTGGCACCTGCCCTGCCCCGGTCTGGTGGGTGCGGACCTTGGTCCGCACTGAGCGATGTGCCAACCAAGGTTGGCACCCACCAAACCCGGAACATTTCCCCGGCATGGCATCATCGCCCGATGCCTCTTTCCATCTTCCTGCTGGTCCTCGCGGCTGCGGCCCTGCATGCCAGCTGGAATGCGATCGTCAAACGCGGGCCGGACAAGTTCCTCGGCACCGTGCTGGTCACCGGCAGCGCCGCGCTGCTGTCGGCGGCCGCCCTGCCCTTCCTGCCGTTCCCGGCCGCGCACAGCTGGCCCTGGCTGGCTGCATCCGTGCTGCTGCAGGTGACCTACTACGGACTGGTGGCACGCTGCTACCAGCAGGTCGACATGAGCCTGGCCTATCCGCTGATGCGTGGCAGCGCGCCGATCCTGGTTGCGCTGGCCGGCACCCTGCTGGGCGAGCAACTGCCCCCGGCGGCGTGGCTGGGCGTGGTGCTGGTGAGCAGCGGCATCCTGTGCATGGCACTGGGCACACGTGGCGGCCAGCTGCGGCTGCCGCTGCTGACCGCGGCGATGATCGCTACCTACACCCTGGTCGATGCGCAGGGCGCGCGCCAGTCCGGTAGTGCGCTCAGCTATACGCTGTGGCTGTTCCTGCTGTCAGGCATCCCACTACCCCTGTGGGCGTTGTACACCCGCGGCGGCGCAGTGCTGGACTATGCGCGCCAGCACTTGCCGCTGGGACTGGCCGGTGGCGTCGGCACCACGGCGTCCTACGCGATGGCGTTGTGGGCCATGACCCAGGCGCCGGTGGCGATGGTCTCGGCGCTGCGTGAATCGTCGATCCTTTTCGCGTTGCTGATCTCGGTGTTCGTGCTGCGCGAGCGGATTCCGCGTGCGCGCTGGCTGGCGGCGGCGCTGATCGTCGGCGGTGTGTTGGCACTGCGGCTGGCGTGAGAAAAGCGTGCCAACCAAGGTTGGCACCTACCACGGCAGGTGATGTGTCGATGACAGCGGAGATCCACCGGTAGTGCCGGCCGCTGGCCGGCAACCCTTCTCCACTACAGCGGCGGCATCGTCTGCAGGTCGTCGTCGACCAGTTCGATCGCCATCACCACCGCGTCTTCGCGTCCCTGTGCGGCCGGATAGTAGCGCGGACGACGGCCGATCTCGTTGAAGCCTTCGCTGTGGTACAGCGCCAGCGCCGGCGTGTTGGACGGACGCACTTCCAGGAACACACGCTGCGCACCGCGGTTGCCTGCCAGCTGCACCAGTGCGCGCAGCAGTTGGCGACCCAGCCCACGCGACTGCGCCAGCGGATCGATGCAGATGTTCAATACATGTGCCTCATCGGCGGCAATACTGAGCACGCCGTAGCCGATCAGCTGGCCATCGCGCTCCATCGCCAGGCCGGGATAACCGGCACGCAGGCAATCAACGAAGATGCCGCGGGTCCATGGGAACGGATACCCACGCACTTCAATCGCCATCACCGCATTGAGGTCGCTCTCGCGCAATGCGCGCAGGCTGACCGGGCCGGGCTGGCTGACCGCACTCATGGTGCGCCCCGCTTGCGCAGGGCGCGCAGCTGCGGCCACAACGCGCGCTTGGCGGCCGGGTCCTGACGCAGCTGGTCCAGCGGCCAGCTGTCCATCAGCGCCTGCGTGGCAGGGTCGTTGGGATTACAGCCGGAGGCACGCAGCAATGCGATCTGCAGGCGATCCGGGAGCCGCACCACCGGCTGCCGCGCATTGCCACCCGGCAGCGGGCGGGCAGCGGCGGGCGCGGTGTCCGGTGCGGTGACGGGGGTCTCGCGACGCGTAGGTGCCGGGCGTTCCTGGCGGGAACCCGGTGTGGCTTCAACCGGAGGCTCGCGCGCGGGTGCGATTGGTGCCCGCACCTGCTCCACCGCTGGCGCGGCAGCCGCATCGGCTTCGGCCACGCTCAACTGCAGCGCGGCATCCAGCTCCGCGGCCAACTGACCGTCGTGATAGACGGTGTAGCCCATGGCCTGCAGCCAGGCCTGCTGGGCCGGTGACCACAGCACGGGCAGTTCCTGGCTCACGCGGCCTCGGGCTTCTTGCGCAGGCGCTGCACGGCCCACATCACCGGGCCGGACAAGGCGTACAGGATGCCGACCGCGAACAGCACGCGCGGCAGATCAATGACCGCGATGGCGATGGCGACCGGCACCAGGGCCAGCACCAGGAACGGCACGCGGTCGGAACGGGTGCCCTTGGCGCCGCCACCCTTGAAGCTCCAGAAGCGGATACGGCTGACCATCAACAGCGCCGCGACGATCGTCACCGCCAGCGCCACGTAGCGCAGCTGGTTGCCGTCCCAGCCCAGGTTGCCATCGGCGAAGGCCCAGACGAAGGACATCATCAGCCCGGCCGCGGCCGGGCTGGCCAGGCCGACGAACCAGCGCTTGTCGACCACCGCGACCTGGGTGTTGAAGCGGGCCAGGCGCAGCGCCGCGCAGGCGGCATACAGGAAGGCCACGGCCCAGCCGACGCGGCCGAGCAGCGGGTCATCGAACTTCAGCCACGACAGGGACCAGTGGTACATCACCAGCGCCGGGGCCATGCCGAAGCTGACCAGGTCGGCCAGCGAGTCGTACTGGACGCCGAACTCGCTGCTGGTACCGGTCAGGCGCGCCACGCGCCCGTCCAGGCCATCCATCACCGCCGCCACGAACACGGCGATGCTGGCATTGACGAAATCCCCGTTGGCCGCGGCGATGATCGCGTAGAAGCCGGCGAACAGGCCGGCGGTGGTGAACAGGTTGGGCAGCAGGTAAATCGTGCGCGAACGCGGCGGCGGTGTGATCGGGTCCATGGAATCCAGTTTAATCGACTTGCCAGTGCTCGGCGCCAATGCTGCAATCGGCGTTCTACGCCCATTCCGCGGAGTTTGCCATGCGTGCCCTGTCCTGCCTTGGATGCCTGCTGCTGTTGGCCAGTGCCAACGCCGTGGCCGGCCCGGTCTATAAATGGAAGGACGCCCATGGCGTGACCCAGTATTCGGAGACCCCGCCGGCGGGCAAGAAGTTCGAGACCCGCGAACAGGCCCGCACCCCGCAGGCCGCGGCCAGCGCCGAGACCCCGGCCGCGCCGGTGCCGGAGCAGTGCAGCACCGCCCGTGCCAACCTGGCCCTGCTGGAAGGCTCCGGCCAGGTGATGCAGGACACCAATGGCGACGGGAAGGCCGATACCGCGTTGACCGCGGAACAGCGCAGCGCGCAGAAGGGATTGGCTGAAGCGGCCATCAAGGCGTACTGCCCGGCGGAGTGAGGGTATCGGCAGGGCTGGCAGAATAGGCGTCTCTGCCGTTATCCGAAGCCGACGATGCGCCTCTCCCAGTTCCACCTGCACACCACCAAGGAAACCCCCAGCGACGCCGAGCTCACCAGCCACCGGCTGATGCTGCGCGCGGGCATGATCCGCAAGCTGGCATCGGGCCTGTACACCTGGTCGCCGCTGGGCCTGCGCGTGCTGCGCAAGGTTGAACGCATCGTGCGCGAGGAAATGGACCGCGCCGGTGCCGTGGAATTCCAGATCCCGACCATCCAGCCGAAGGAACTGTGGGAGCAGACCGGCCGCTGGCAGAAGTTCGGCCCGCAGCTGCTGAAGATCAAGGACCGCAAGGACCAGGTGTTCTGCTACAGCCCGACCGCCGAAGAAGCCGCCTGCGACTTCGCGCGCAGCGAGCTGTCCAGCTACAAGCAGCTGCCGGTGAATTTCTACCAGGTACAGACCAAGTTCCGCGACGAGATCCGCCCGCGCTTCGGCGTGATGCGTTCGCGCGAATTCCTGATGAAGGATGCCTATTCGTTCCACCTGCACGATGAGTGCCTGGTGCGCGAATACGAGAACATGAAGTCGGCCTACAGCCGCATCTTCACCCGCCTCGGCCTGGACTTCCGCATGGTGCAGGCCGACTCCGGTGCGATCGGTGGCGATGCCTCGCAGGAATTCCACGTCATCGCCGATTCCGGCGAGGACGCGCTGGTGTTCTCCACCGGTTCGGACTACGCCGCGAACATGGAAGCGGCGATCGCCGCCGATCCGGCACCGCGCGCGGCTGCCAGTGAAGCCATGCGCAAGGTCGACACCCCTACCCAGAAAACCTGCGAGGACGTCGCGGCGCTGCTCGGCATCGCGCTGCAGCGCACGGTGAAGTCGGTGGCGCTGATCGCCGGTGAAGGCGAAGCACAGCAGTTCGTGCTGGTGCTGGTGCGCGGCGACCATGAGGTCAACGAAATCAAGCTGGCCAAGGTTGCCGGCCTGGACGAACAGCGCTTTGCCAGCGAGGCTGAAATCGCCGAGTACCTGGGCAGCGTGCCGGGCTTCCTCGGCCCGGTCGCCCCGGCCAAGGCCATCCGCGTGGTCGCCGACCGCGAAGTGGCCGCGATGTCCGACTTCGTCGTCGGCGCCAACGAAGTCGGTTTCCACCTGGCCGGGGTCAACTGGGGCCGCGACCTTCCGGAACCGGAAGTGGCCGACATCCGCAACGTGCGTGCCGGTGACCGCGCGCTGGACGGTGGCGAACTGAAGATCGCCCGTGGCATCGAAGTCGGCCATGTGTTCCAGCTCGGCCGCAAATATGCCGAAGCGCTGGATGCCACCGTGCTGGACGAGAACGGCAAGGCGGCGGTGATGGCGATGGGCTGCTACGGCATCGGTATCTCGCGCGTGGTGGCTGCCGCGATCGAACAGAACCATGACGATGCCGGCATCATCTGGCCGGACGCGATGGCGCCATGGCAGGTGGTGGTGTGCGTGATCAACCCGAAGGGCGACGCCGCCGTGGCCGATGCTGCTGCCAGCCTGCTGCAGGAACTCCGCGACGCCGGCCTCGATGCCGCGCTGGACGACCGTGGCCTGCGCCCGGGTGCGATGTTCGCCGACATGGAACTGATCGGCATCCCGCACCGCGTGGTGGTGAGCGAGCGCGGCCTGGCCGCCGGTACCTACGAGTACCGCTCGCGCCGCGCCAGCGAAGCGGAAAGCCTGGACAAGGCCACCCTGCTGCAGCGACTGCAGGGCTGATCAGGAGAAGACCGGGGCACGCCCCGGTCTTTTTTTTTGGTTCTTCACCCAAGTCCGGGGAAGGCTGCACGGATTTTGAGGAAGAAATAGGCGTCGTCTCGGTATCC
>NZ_JAPTFQ010000090.1:0-17871 GCF_030985535.1 Stenotrophomonas sp. Sm2128 | reverse complement strand
GTCGGCCACGGTGCACGGCGCGTGCGCGAGGCCGGTGACACCATGGCCGAGATCGTGGCGTCGGTGCAGCGCGTCCTTCGCTGCGGCGGTGGTCGACAGATCGAACACATCCACCGCGTCGATCAACCGGTTCGCCTGCTGCTCCAGGCTGCGTGCGGCGGCGCTGGCTTCCTCCACCAGCGCGGCATTCTGCTGGGTGGTGCCGTCCATCTGGATCACCGTCTGGCTGACCTGTTCGATGCCCGCGCTCTGCTCCTGCGAGGCGGCGGAGATCTCGGCCATGATGTCGGTGACGCGCTGCACCGACGCCACGATCTCGGCCATGGTGTCACCGGCCTCGCGCACGCGCCGTGCACCGTGGCCGACCTGTTCCACCGACGCTTCGATCAACGCCTTGATCTCCTTCGCGGCTGCCGCCGAACGCTGTGCCAGGGTACGCACTTCGCTGGCAACCACCGCGAAGCCGCGGCCCTGCTCGCCGGCGCGTGCCGCTTCCACCGCGGCGTTCAGCGCCAGGATGTTGGTCTGGAAGGCGATGCCGTCGATCACGCTGATGATCTCGGCGATCTGCCGCGACGAGGTTTCGATCGCGCCCATCGTCGTCACCACCTGGCCGACCACGCTGCCGCCGTGAGAGGCAACGGTGTGCGCGCCGATCGCCAGCTGGTTGGCCTGGCGCGCATGCTCGGCGTTCTGGCGCACGGTGGAGGTCAGTTCCTCCATCGATGCCGCCGTCTCTTCCAGGTTGGCGGCCTGCTGTTCGGTACGGCGCGACAGATCGTTGTTGCCGGCGGCGATCTCCGCCGCCGCCGTGTGGATGTTGCCGGAGGCGTGCTTGATGTCGGTGACGATGGTTGCCAGCTGCGTAGCGGTGGTGTTGGCGTCGCCGGCGATACGCGCGAACACGCCCTGGAAATCACCGTGCATGCGCGCGCCGAGGCGGCCATCGGCAATCGCGCGCAGCATGCTGGAGACCTCGCCGAGGTTCAGTTCGGTGGTCTGCATCAATCGGTTCAAGCCGTCGACCATTGCGCGGAAATCATGCTCGAAGCGTGCGCTGTCGCCGCGCTGGCTGAAGTCACCGACGGCGGCGGCTTCGGCCAGGCGGCGGATCTCGCCGTTGATCATGCCGAGATTGGCCTTGGCCGTATCCAACGCGTTGGTGATCACGGCCTTTTCGCCGGGCAGGCGTTCCATGTCCTGGCTGAGGTCACCGACGGCATAGCGGCCCATGATCGAGATCGCGCGCATCTTCACCTGGATGTGAGCGTCAACCAGCGTGTTGCAGTCGGCCACCATGGTGCCGAACGCGCCCGGGAACGCACTGGCATCCATGCGATGGCTGATGGTGCCGGCGTCATGCGCCTGCGCCATCGTCGCCTGTGCGTCCAGTACGCCGCGCAGCGTGGACTGCACCGCCTGCATCGCCTGCGCGAGGCGACCGATCTCGTCGCGGCTGCGCACCTGCACCACGTGCTGCAGATCACCGGCGGCCACGGCACGCGCAGCGGCTTCCACCGCCAGCACCGGCTGCACCACCGCGCGCCGCAGCCACCAGGCCAGGCCCATCAGCAGCAACACGGCGGCCAGCACGGTCAGCGCCGCGCACAGCAGCAGGGTCTGCCGCGCCTGCTGCGACCGCGCCGCTACGGTTGCTTCGGCCACCTGCGTGGCATGCGTGCTCAGCGCATCCAGTGCGGTCGCCACCGGGCGGTCCTTGCCACGCACCAGATTGTCGCCGGCGGCGGGATCGTAGCCGGCTTCCGCAAACGCCTGCAGGGCGGCGTGGTAGTCCTTCTGCAGCTGCGTGTGCAGGCCGATGAAGGACTGCGCCAGTTCGCGCGTGCGTATGTCCGGGCTGGCTACGAGGCCCCTGGCCAGCTGCTCGACCAGGCGGCCCTCGCTGTCAAAGGCGTCCAGATGGCGCTGGCGCAGCGCGTCGTCGTGGCCGCGCAGCAGCACGTTCTTCCATTCCTGCACCTGGCTGCGGAACTCGCGCTGCAGGCGTTCGGCGTCGCGGCTGTGCGCGACTTCGGGTGGAACCTCGGTGGACAACTTCAACCAGGCGGAGGCCAGGCCCGCCAATGCGCACAGCAGGACCACGGCCAGACCAATGGAAACCGCGCCGAGCAGCTTGGACTGCAGGCGCGGAGCACGGACAGACGCTTTCATGGAAGGGACTCTCGGGAAGGGGCAATGCGGTATCGACCTGTCCCCACGCGTCTGAAGTGCGACGCTCATCACATTACCGTTTCGTTTAGTGATGTGAAGGGGATGTTTCATAGGACAAATGTGTCCATATGGAACGAAAGAAGACCCTCGACAGAGAATTTAAATGTAACTATCGTTGTTACATGAAATCCGCGAATCCACTGTCCGACGCCCTGCATGTGATGGCGCACCTGGTCGGCCATGCCGCCCCGCGCACGTCCGAGCAGCTGGCGTCCTGCCTGCCGACGCATCCGGTGGTGATCCGTCGCCTGCTGGCGCAGCTGCACAAGGCCGGCCTGGTGCGCAGCACCCGCGGCCACGGCGGCGGCAGCCTGCTGGCACGCGACGCCGCGGCGATCACCCTGCATGACATCTACCTGGCGGTGGGCGCACCACCGCTGGTCCAGGTCGGCGCCCGCGACTCCGGCGGTGGCTGCCCGATCCAGCAGCTGGTCAACAGCGCCCTGCTCGAGGGTGCACGCGAAGCGCAGCGCCTGCTCGAAGCGAGGCTGCAGGCGACCACGCTGGACCAGCTCGGCGCCGACTTCGCCCGCCATCTTGCCCATCACCGTTCCCTGGAAGCTCACCATGAATCCTGATGTGCTCATCGTCGGCGGCAGCTATGCCGGCATTGCCGCCGGCCTGATCCTGGCCCGTGCCCGTCGCCCGGTCACCGTCATCGACGCCGGTTCGCCGCGCAACCGTTTCGCCAGTCATTCGCACGGGGTGCTCGGGCTGGATGGCATCAGTGGCGCCGAGCTGCTGAAGACCGCGCGCCAGCAGCTGCTGGACTACCCCACGGTGCGTTGGGTGCATGCCGAAGCCGTGCAGGCCACCGCCCGCGCCGAAGGCGTGGAAGTGCGTACCGCCGATGGCCAGGTGCTGGCCGCGCGCAAGCTGCTGCTCGCCAGCGGCATCGCCGACCAGTTGCCGGCGTTGCCGGGCCTCGCCGAGCGCTGGGGCAGCACCGTGCTGCACTGCCCGTACTGTCATGGCTATGAAGTGGGTGGTGGTGCCATTGGCCTGCTTGGCGGTCATCCGATGTCCGCCAGCAAGGCGCCGCTGTTCGCGGACTGGGGCAATGTCACGTTCTTCAGCATGGGACTGGACATCACGGATGAGGAACGCGCCGCCATGCAGCAGCGCGGCGTGCAGATCGAGACGTCACCCGTGCTGGGCGTGCAGGGCGACCAGCCGACCTGGCTGGAAGTGGAGCTGGCCGACGGCCGCCGAATCGCCCAGCGTGCGTTGTTCGTGCCGGCCACCCAGGCGATGGCCACGCCATTGGTGCAGCAGCTGGGCTGCACGCTGGTCGAGAGCCCGCTGGGCGTGCTGATCGAGGTCGATGCGATGAAGCACACCTCGGTGCCGAACGTGTATGCCGCAGGCGATGCGACCACGGTGGGCAACATCACCCTGGCCATGGCCGAAGGCGTGCGCGCGGGCATCGGCGTGCACCATGCGCTGGTGGCCGAAGACAGCGTGCCGCGCTGAACGCGCGTGCTCCGGTAGATGCCGACCTTGGTCGGCGCTGTTCCATCCACGCATGGCGTGGTTCTACTGCAATCGGGAGCGGTGGGTGCCGACCTTGGTCGGCACCGCTCCATTACCCCTTCACGCACAGCACCTGCCGCAGCGTGTGCACCACGTCCACCAGGTCGAGCTGCGCAGCCATCACATCGTCGATCGACTTGTACGCGGCCGGTGACTCGTCCAGCACGCCACTGTCCTTGCGGCATTCCACGTGCGCGGTGGCCTCGCGGTGCTGGGCCAGCGTGATCTGCTGGCGCGCCGTGCCACGGCTCATCACCCGGCCGGCGCCGTGGCTGCAGCTGTGGAAGCTGTCCGCGTTGCCCTTGCCGCGCACGATATAGCTGCGCGTGCCCATGCTGCCGGGAATGATGCCCAGCTCGCCCTCACGCGCGCTGACCGCGCCCTTGCGCGTCACCAGCAACTCCTGGCCGTTGTGCGTCTCCTTCTGCACGTAGTTGTGGTGGCAGTTCACCGCCATCGCCGCCAGCTGGAACTTCGGCAGCCGGTGGCGCATCTCGGCCAGCACGCGCGACATCATCGCCTCGCGGTTCTGCCGGGCGTAGTCCTGCGCCCACGACACCGCTTCGACGTAGTCATCGAACAGCGGCTCGCCTTCCATGAAGAACGCCAGGTCCTTGTCCGGCAGGTGGAAGCCCAGCACGCGCCGGGCCAGTTCCTCGCGCGCCTTCTCGATGAAGTAGGTGCCGATCAGGTTGCCGGTACCGCGTGAGCCGCTGTGCAGCATCACCCACACCGTGTCCGTCTCGTCCAGGCACAGTTCGATGAAGTGGTTGCCGCCGCCCAGCGTACCCAGCTGGCGGTCCAGCTTGTCGGTGCGGATTTTGCGGTGCCTGTCCTTGATCTTCTCCAGGCCGGCGGCCAGCCCGGACTGCACCAGCCGGGTGTGGATGCTGTCGGGCATGCGGTGATGCTCGCCGCCGCGCCCATTGCCGACCGGGATGCTGCGCTCGATGCTGTTGCGCAGTTGCCGCAGGTCATCGGGCAGGTCGTTGGCGCGCAGCGTGGTGCGCACCGCCGCCATGCCGCAGCCGATGTCGACGCCGACCGCGGCCGGGATGATCGCACCGCGGGTCGGGATCACCGAGCCCACGGTCGCGCCCTTGCCCAGGTGCACGTCCGGCATCACGGCCACCCACGGCCCGACGAACGGGATCGCGGCGATGTTGCGCAGCTGCTCATGCGCCTGCGCTTCCAGCGGCACACCGTTGACCCAGCCCTTGATCGGCGTGGTGCCCTCGGCGTGCAGCCATTGATAGTTGTGTTGAGTGTCCATGTCTTCGTCTATGTCCTTGATGGGCCGGCGGCGCGTCCCTGCACCGCCGCTACCCCCTACCTGATCGTCACCAGCTGCTTCAGCACGCCATCCAGGCCGCCGAACACGGTGAGCTTGTCGATCTTCTCGGTGACCTTCTCCAGTGCCTCCAGCTCCTTCAAGCGCATCAGCACCGGGTTGTCCTCGATCAGCTTTGCGGTGTTGAGCTGCGAACGCGTGGCGTTGGCCTCCTCGCGGCGACGGATCACGCTGGCCTGGGCCTGCTTCTCGGCCAGCACCACGCCGTTGAGGATCTCCTTCATCTCACCCGGCAGGATCACGTCCTTGATGCCGACGCCGAGCAACCGCACGCCGTGGCCCTCGATTGCCGCCTGCACATGTGAGGCGATCTCGTCGTCCAGCGCCGCCTTGTCGCCCAGCAGCTCGTCCAGGCTGCGCGCGGCAATTGCCTGGCGCAGGCCGAACTGCAGCTGCCGGTAGACGAACTCATCGGCATTGCTGAGCGTGCGGTGTGCACGCACCGGGTCGACCACCTGCACGGTCGCGGCCAGGTTCACCCGCAGGGTCACCTTGTCGCGGCTGAGCAGCTCCTGGCCGGACACGTCCAGTGAACGTGCACGCAGTTCCACACGCTCCACCGACACGTTGCCGTTGAAGTTCCAGAACGCGTGCAGGCCGGCGTCCAGCGTCTGCCGCAGCGTGCCATCGATGAACAGCAGGCCGACCGACTCGCTCGGCACCGTGCTGATCACCGCCACACGCGGCAGCACGCCCAACTGGCCCAGGCGCTGCTGCACGTCCGCCGGAATGCGCGGCTCGTCACCCAACGCCATTACCTGCACCTGGGTATCGACCGAACCACGCCAGTACAGACGGCGGCTGCCCGGCGGCAGAACTTCATCGATGCGACCGTTGCGCAGCACCAGGCCGACCTCGCCGGCACCGACGTTGGCCAGCACGAAGTGCGCGTCCAACTGTGTGCCCAGCGCTTCGATCAGGCTGTCCTGGTCGCTGCCGGTATAGGCCGCGCCCTTCGATGCAGTGTGGATGTCCACGTGCGGCCGGCCGCCGAACGGCGACAGGCGGTGCACGCCCGGCAGCAGGATCTGCTGGAAACGACGGTTGCGATACACCAGGCCGCGCTCGCCGTCGCCGATCACGACCTTGATGGTCCAGAACATGGGAGTCTCTCCTTGTATGGCTCTGGTGGTTCGACCCGTTGCGGATGAACCGCCATGACCCGGGTCGATCAGGTCGTGGCGAGGCCGCCTGCACACCACGTGCAGGCAGCGGAAGAGGGCGGCCATCGGCGGACGGTCCGCGCGCGGAGCCTTCGGTGCACCGGCACTGCTGCCATCGTCGTTGCCGGCAGGAAGCACCGGGGCGGAACGTGGCTGGCAGCGGCGGCGGACCGGGGCCCGGCGTGCGGTCCGTTGCCTTCCACGCCCCGCCCGAAGGCGATGGCGGTGGACGGCGACGATGGCCGCTGGGGCTTGCGCCCCGGGTGTTGCTTCAAGTCATGACGTGACAGGTCATGTGGTTTGGAGTGGGAGTCGAACCCACGACAGACGGAATCAGGATCCGTTGCTCTACCCTACTGAGCTATCCAGTTGGGGACCGCGCGGAATCGAACCGCGTACCGGCGAACCGGCGCCTGCCTCCAGCAGGCGATCCAGGCGATGGCATGTCCGCGACCTCCGGCATACGCCACGGCAACGCCGCGCGCACCAGCCCGTGGTTGAAACGGGACCGTTGGAGAATCGAGGGTGCAGGCCACCGACATTATCGGCGAGCGATAATGTTCTGATGCGATGCAGATAATGTCCAGGCGCTGCCGGTCGCGCGAAGTAAATCCTTCGGCGGGGCGGGAAAAGCTTGGTCAGTGAGCGGCGGGTTGCCGCGCGGGGTGCAGTTCTGGCATCGCGGTTCCTTGTGCCGACGCAAACGAAAACGCCCCCGGGACTTGCGTTCCGAGGGCGTCGTCAGGCCTCGGAGATCGGGGTGGCCGATCTCCGCAGGGCGGATATCAGGCCGTTGTCAGCTGGTCTTCCTTGCCGAACGCGCGCGCCAGCACGTCCATGCGCAGGCATGGCAGCAGTTTGGCGGTGGCGACGGAATGCGCGTTCAAGGGAAGTTTCCAGTGGTTGTTGAAACGAGGTGCGCACGATAAACCACGATTTACTCGCGCGCAACCATTTTGTTCAATTATTTTCTTCGCTGTTGTGCAATGCCGGCCAGCGGCCGGCACTACAACTCAGGCTTCCGCGCTGGCGGCGTCGAGTTGCGCGATATCCTGCACGCTCAACGACAGGTTGGCCGCTGCCAGCAGATCGTGCAGCTGCTCGACGCTGGTGGCGCTGACGATCGGCGCGGTGATCGACGGCCGTGCGATCTGCCATGCCAGTGCGATCTGCGCGGCACTGGCGTTGTGCTTGCTGGCCACGTCATCCAGTGCCTGCAGAATGCGCAGGCCACGCGGATTCAGATAGCGCTTCACCACGTTCTCGCCACGCGCCGGGCTCTTGGCCGCATCGGCCGGCGTGCGGTATTTGCCGCTGAGGAAGCCACTGGCCAGCGCGTAGTAGCCGATCACGCCGATCTGTTCGCGCTGCACCAGCGGTTCCAGTTCCTTTTCGTAGCCGGCACGGTCGTACAGGTTGTACTCCGGCTGCAGGGTTTCGTAACGCGGCAGCTTGTAGCCGGTGGACACCTTCAGCGCATCGGCCAGGCGCGTGGCGCTGTAGTTGGAAGCACCGATCGCACGCACCTTGCCAGCTTCGATCAACCGGCCGAATGCAGCCAGGGTCGCTTCCAGCGGCGTCGACTCGTCATCCTCGTGGGCCTGGTACAGATCGATCACGTCGGTCTGCAGGCGGCGCAGCGAATCATCGACCGCCGCATTGATGTTGTCCGGGGTCAGGCCGGGGCGCTCGGCCCACTTGGCCACCTTGGTCGCCAGCACCACCTTGTCGCGCTTGCCGCTGCGGGCAAACCACTTGCCGATCAGCGTTTCCGATTCGCCGCCGGCATTGCCCGGCACCCAGGCCGAATACACATCGGCGGTGTCGACCAGGTTGAAGCCGGCGTCGACGAAGGCATCGAGCAGGGCGAAGCTGGCCTTCTCATCGGCGCTCCAGCCGAACACGTTGCCACCGAAGGCGAGCGGACGTACATGCAGGCCGGAACGGCCCAGTTCGCGGGTTGCCGTCATGGGCACGGACTCCTTGGGGGAAGTGCTCCAGAATAAAACGCGTAGTGTGACCGTGTTGCGGCGGCGACCACAAAACAGTGTTCCGCGATACGCACGCCGCTAACGTTTTGTGAACACCTGGGACGCCGCGGCTGCTAGTCTCGCCGCATCTTCCGCTGGAGTCGCTCCGATGATGCCTGCTTCGTCCCTGCGTGGTTGCCGCCTGCTGCTTGCTTCGGCCCTGTTTGCCGCTGTTCCCGCGTTCGCCGCACCGGCCACGGTGGCGCCGGTGAAGATCCAGGTGTCGCCGGCCATCGACGCGGCGGTGAAGGTACCCACCCGTGATGCCAACAACGTCAAGCGCGACGGCTTCCGCCACCCGGCGCAGACGCTGTCGTTCTTCAAGGTGACGCCGGAAAAGACCGTCATCGAGATCACCCCCGGCAACGGCTGGTACTCGGAGATCCTGGCGCCCCTGCTGCACGACAAGGGCCACTACGTTGCTGCGGTGGTCGATCCGATGGCGGTGCCCGAAGGCCGTGGACGCGACTACCAGCAGCGCAGCCGCGACAGTCTGGAAAAGAAGTACGCCGCTGCACCGGCACAGTTCGGCAAGACTGCCGTGGTGGCCTACGATCCGGCCAAGCCGGTGTTCGGCCCGGCCGGTTCAGCCGATGTGGTGCTGACCTTCCGCAACGTGCACAACTGGCGCAAGGCCGGCCAGGCGCAGGGCATGTTCCAGGGCTTCTTCAACGTGCTCAAGCCGGGCGGCGTGCTGGGCGTGGTCGAGCACCGCGCCAAGGCGGACGTGGCCGACGACGATGACACCGGCTATGTCGGCCAGCAGCAGGTGATCGCGATGGCCGAGGCCGCCGGCTTCAGGTTGGACGCGCGCAGCGAGGTCAACGCCAACCCGCGTGACACCAAGGACCACCCGAACGGCGTGTGGACGCTGCCGCCGACCAACCAGCACGACAAGGCCGACGATGCGAAGTACCAGGCGATCGGCGAAAGCGACCGCATGACCCTGCGCTTCATCAAGCCGTAAAGGGGGCGCCGGGCTGCGCCTGGTGAGCGCGCAGCGCGGTGTTGGGCGGAATGGGTAGCGGCCGGGCAATGCCCGGCGCTGCCACCAATGGAGTGTGCTGTTGAAGAAAGTGCTGTACTTCGCCTTCGCATTGATGGCGCTGCCGCGGCTGTATAACTTCGTGTTCCATGCGGGTCACGTGCATGATCTCGTGGCGGCGGCAGGTTTTGCGGTGCTGCTCGTGGGCTGCCTGTGGGACGAACGTGCGCGCAGGGCCTGCCCACCGGTAGCGCGGCTACGGTATCGCGCCAACGCTGCCGCCACGTGCGGCGCCGTGGTGGTGCTCGTTGCGCTGTTGATGGAAAGGAAGGTCTTCGGCTGAGTGGTGATCGCGGCGGCGATGCGGGAATGGGACAATGCCCCACCCGCCGACTGCCGTGCCCGCAATGCTGATCGCCTTCAACAAGCCCTTCAACGTGCTCTGCCAGTTCACCGACCGCAGCGTACCGCCGCGGCCGACCCTGGCCGGGTTCGGCCTGCCGCCGCGCGTGTATGCCGCCGGTCGCCTGGACCATGACAGCGAAGGCCTGCTGCTGCTGACGGATAACGGTACGCTGGCGCACAAGCTCACCGACCCCAGGCACAAGGCCGACAAGACCTACTGGGTGCAGGTGGAAGGCACGCCCAGCGAAGAGCAGCTGCAACAGCTGCGCGACGGCGTGGTGCTCAACGACGGGCCGACCCTGCCGGCGAAGATCGAGCGCCTCGATCCGGCGCCGTCGCTGTGGACGCGCGATCCGCCGGTGCGTTTCCGCAAGACCGTGCCTGACAGCTGGCTGGCGATCACGATCCGCGAGGGGCGCAACCGCCAGGTGCGGCGGATGACCGCGGCGGTGAACCTGCCGACGCTGCGGCTGGTCCGCGTGTCGATGGGACCCTACCGGCTGGACGACCTGCAGCCGGGGCAGTGGCGGCAGATTGGCTGAAATGAAAAGGCCGGAGCCCTTCCTGCGGAAGGACCCCGGCCGTGACAGTGGCCGACGATCTCAGGCGTCGCTGCCGATATCGCTGTGCTCGTCCACCACGGTGTCGTTGCGGCGGTCGCGTGCGTTGATGCGCTGCGCCTGCCCATTCACCACGTGGCCATTGGCAGCCTTCTTCTTCTGCTGCTTGCGGTACAGCGCATAGCCGAGCAGGCCGACGCCAACGGCAGCCGCGGCAATGGTCACGGCCGGGTTGCGGCGGGCGAACTTGGTGGCGACCTTGCCGCCGGTCTTTACTGCGCCGAGGGCGGCGCCGGTCTTGATCCAGTCCGCGTTGCGCAGGCTGCCACCGGCGCTCTTCAGGCCATCGCCGGCGGTGTGGGCCAGCTCCAGGGCGCGCTCCAGAGCGCGGTCGGTGATTACGGTCAGCTTGCTCATGCGGGGGTCCTTTGCCTCGGGTCGAAGTCCAGTGTCGCGTGTTGCCCGTAAACGGTATGTCAGTCGGGGACGCAGGCGGTGTGACTTTAGCGTAGCCATTCAGGATCAGGCAGGGTGGGTCGGATCCCTTTCCGTTGGGAAACGGCTCTGACCCCAGCGCCACGCCTGGGGTCAGAGCCCATCGCGATGCAATGGGATCCGACCCCGCCCTTCAGGTTCCGCGCGGCTTGGCCCGGTGCGTGGCCGTCGCCGTCCACGGATCATCCGGCCATGGGTGGCGCGGGTAACGGCCCTTCATCTCCTTTTTCACTTCGGCGTAGGTGCTTTCCCAGAAGTTGCGCAGGTCCTGGGTGACCTGCAGCGGGCGGCCACCGGGGGAGAGCAGGTGCAGGGTCAGCGGCACGCGGCCATCGGCGATGCGCGGCGTGTCGGCCAGGCCGAACAGTTCCTGCAGCTTCACCGCCAGCACCGGCGGCAGCGGATCGCCGCTCTCGCTGTCCAGCGCATAGGTGATCGGCCGCTCCAGTCCGGACGGCACGGTGATGCGGGTCGGTGCGTGGCGTTCGACCAGCTGCCGTTGTGACCACTCCAGTGGCGATTTCAGCGCTTCGCCAAAGCTGGATTCGTCCAGCGCATCCAGTCGCGTCTTGCCGGCGAACGCGGGCTGCAGCCACTGCGCACGGTTGGCCAGCAGGGCGTCGTCGCTGCAGTCGGGCAGGCCGAGCTCGGGCATCCAGCGGCGCAGCGATTCCACCCGTGCCTGCCACTGGCGCAGGCCTTCGGTCCACGGCAGCGCCTGCAGGCCGAGCTCGGCCACCGCATCGGTCAGCGCCTGCGCGGCGTGCTGCGGATCGACCCGGCCGGCCGAGCGGCTGTCCAACACGATCCGGTCGAAACGGGTCTCGCGCAGGGCCACCAGGGCGCGGCGCTCGCTGTCCCAGCGCACCACGTCTTCGGTGACGAAGCGCTCCGGCCACGCCCTGCGCAGCTGGCCTTCGTCCACCGGTGCGGCACGCAGCAGCAGCGCATCGCGTGCCTCAAAGCGAAGCTCGCTGGCCACCAGCCACGGTTCGCCACGCAGGTCGCTCAGCTCGTGCAGGCGCGCGCTGCGCCCATTGGCCAGCAGGTAACGCAGTGGATCGCCGGGATGCTGGAAGCCGATCCGATCAGGGAAGGCGTGAGCGAGCAGGTCGCCCAGCTCATGGGCCTCGATGCTGGCCGGCGGCGTGGCTTCGCAGCGCAGGCGGCGACGCCACTGCTTGGCGGCGGCATCGATGGCGGCCAGCCCGCTGCGGTTGGCATCGCCCGGTGTGCGGCCATTGCGGAACGCGGCCAGTGCGCGCCAGCGGCTCGCCAGCGCGTCACCGCCCTGGCGCAGCGGATCGCGCGCTTCCAGCAGTGCGGCCAGATCGGCGGCCAGCGCCTGCGAACGTGCATCGGGCGCGGCCAGCAGCATCGCCGCCATCCGTGGGTGCGTACCCAGCGCCAGTACGCGGCGGCCGAGTGCGGTGATCGCACCACTGCTGGACAATGCGCCCAACCGCTGCAGCAGTTCGCGGGCGGCGCCCATCGGGCCGGCAGGTGGCGGATCGAGGAAGCGCAGGTCGCTGCTGCCCCAAGCGGCCAGTTCCAGTCCCAGTCCGGCCAGTTCCACCTGGTCGATCTCGGCGCGGCGCTGCGGCTCCAATCGCTGCGACTGCGGCCACAGCCGCCAGGCCACGCCTTCGGCCACGCGACCGGCGCGACCGGCGCGCTGGTCGGCCGACGCCTGGGCGATGGACACCACGTCCAGCCGGGTGAAGCCGCTGTTGGGGTCGTAGCGCGGTTCGCGTGCCTGGCCGCTGTCGATCACCACGCGCACGCCGGGCAGGGTCACCGACGACTCGGCCACGTTGGTGGCCAGCACCACGCGGCGGCGGCCATCACTGGCGGCCTGCAGCACGCGCGCCTGCTGTTCCACCGGCAGCTCACCATGCAGGGCCAGTACTTCGACGCCGGCATCCAGCGATTCCTGCAGGCCAGCCTGCACCCGCGCGATCTCGCGCTGGCCGGGCAGGAACACCAGCAGGTCACCGGGGTGATCGGCCAGGGCCTGCTGCACCGCGCGGCGCACCTGCAGCTCCAGCGTCTCATCGCGGCGCGCCGGGAAATGGCTGACCGTCACCGGGTAGCTGCGGCCCTCGCTGCTCAGCCGCGGCGCATCGAGGAAGCGTGCCAGGCGCTCGCCATCCAGCGTGGCCGACATCACCACCAGGCGCAGGTCATCGCGCAGCTGCGCCTGCACGTCCAGCGCCAGCGCCAGGCCGAGGTCACCGCTGAGATGGCGCTCGTGGAATTCGTCGAACAGGATCGCACCGACCTCTTCCAGCATCGGGTCGTCCTGCAGCATGCGAGTCAGGATGCCTTCGGTGACGACTTCAATGCGGGTGCGTGCCGAGACCTTGTTCTCGAAGCGGATGCGGTAGCCGACCGTGCCGCCGACCTCTTCGCCCAGCTGCCGTGCCATGAACAGCGCGGCGCTGCGTGCGGCGACCCGGCGCGGCTCCAGCAGGATGATTTTCCGGCCTTGCAGCCATGGCGCGTCGAGCAGGGCCAGTGGCACCTGGGTGGTCTTGCCGGCGCCAGGTGGCGCTTCCAGCACCAATCGAGAGTGCTGTCGAAGTACGTCCAGGACCTGCGGAATCAGCGCGGAGATCGGGAAAACAGGCGGTTTCATGTTCCAAGGATAAACGTCCCGGCGCCGACGTGGCTTGACCCCGCAAGGTCGGGGTGTTCTGGTAACGCGCCCTGCCTCCGGCCTGCCCATGCGTCCCAGCCTCCTGCTTGCCTCACTCCTGCTGCTGCCTACGTGCAACAGTGCCAGCGCCGCGCCGTCCGACACAGCCCACCCGATGGCGCGCCTGCTGGGTGCGGACGTTCAGCAGCGCTACCTGCCGCAGGGCATGAGCGATGAACTGTCGATCCGGCGTGCCTATGAACAGGGCATTCTGCGTTCGCCGGACTTTCCTTCGCTGGAAATCTCCGGCGACCAGGCTTTCATCTTCTTCGCCCAGTTCGCGCGCAGCAGGATGGGGCCGACCTTCAATACCTTGACCGTGTGCCACAATCCAGACGGCTTCCGGCTGTTGGTCGGAGGTGGATCGCGCCAGTCCTGCGCAGCACGCCCCGACGCGGGGATGCGGTTCATCCGCCAACGAAATGGCGACCTGGCGTGCGAGCCCTGCGCTGCGCTCAACTTGCCGGAGCGCTGGGAGCGCCACGACCGCCACACGCATTGACCCGCCGATCACTGCCGAGGCGGGGGCTACAATGTGCACGAATACTGCCCAGTAGCCCCCCATGCACCTGATCGATATCGGCGCCAACCTGACCCACGACTCCTTCGACCGCGACCGCGACGCCGTGCTGGACCGCGCGCGCCAGGCCGGCGTGGTGCAGATGGTCATCACCGGCGCCAGCCGCGAGCACTCGCCGCTGGCCCTGCAGCTGGCGCAGCAGCACCCGGGCTTCCTGTACGCCACCGCCGGCGTGCACCCGCACCACGCGGTGGAATACACCGAGGAATGCGATGCTGAAATGCGCGCGCTGCATGCCCACCCCGAAGTGGTGGCGGTGGGCGAGTGCGGGCTGGACTACTTCCGTGACTTCTCGCCGCGCCCGGCCCAGCACCGTGCCTTCGAGCGCCAGCTGCAGCTGGCGGCAGACAACGGCAAGCCCCTGTTCCTGCACCAGCGCGATGCACACGCCGATTTCATGGCACAGATGAAGAACTTCGAAGGTCGCATCGGCCCGGCGGTGGTGCATTGCTTCACCGGCGAACGCGACGAGCTGTTCGATTACCTGGACCAGGACTGGTACATCGGCATCACTGGCTGGCTGTGCGACGAGCGCCGTGGCGCGCACCTGCGCGAGCTGGTGAAGAACATCCCGGCCAACCGCCTGATGATCGAGACCGATGCGCCCTACCTGCTGCCACGCACGCTGAAGCCGATGCCGAAGGACCGCCGCAACGAACCGATGTTCCTCTCGCATATCGTGGAAGAACTGGCCCGTGACCGGGGCGAGGACGTGGCCGTGACTGCGGCCAATGCCACTGCCGCCACGCGTGCGTTCTTCCGCCTGCCCGACGCGGGTTGACGGTAGTGCCGGCCGCTGGCCGGCAGCACATCCTGATTGCCGGCCAGCGGCCGGCACTACCGGAGCAGGTCGCGCAGGCCCTCACGGTAGCTGGGGAAGCGCGGCTGCCACGCCAGCGCTTCACGCGTGCCACGACTGTCGATGCGCTTGTTGCTCTCGTAGAAGCGCCGTAGCGTCGGGCTGAGTGCAGGGTCGTCCCATGCCACGGCAGGTGGCATCGCAAACCCGCCCAGCTTCGCGGCGAAGGCCAGCACATCCTGCGGTGGGGCCGGCTCGTCATCGCTGGGCAGGTATATCCCCTGCGCAACCGGTCGCTGCATCGCCGCGACGATCACTGCCGCAAGATCCTCTACGTGCAGGCGGTTGAACGCCAGGCCCGGCCGAATCACATGGCGGGCACGGCCCTGAGACAGCTGCAGCAACGCATTGCGCCCCGGCCCGTACAGGCCGGGCAGGCGGAACACCGCCGAAGCGATGCCACGTTCCTCTGCAAGCGCACGCCATTGCGCTTCGGCATGCCGGCGCTGCACGCCGGCTGCTTCGGTGGCATCGGCTGCGCTGTGCTCGTCAACCCAGCCGCCGGCCCGATCGGCATACACCGACGTGGACGACAGATAGCCCACCCAGCGCAGTGCCGGGCTGGCCCGCAGAGCCGGCAGCAGCAGGCGCAGTGCCGGGTCGCCCGCAGCATCTGGCGGCACGCTGCACAGCACGGCCTCGGCCTGCGCGACCTCATCGAGCAGGGCGGGCGACGGTGGGGAGTCAGCGTGCAGCTGATGCCGCAGCAGGCCATCGTCCGGCGCCGACGAGGGGTTACGCACCGTGCCGACGACGTGCACGCCCCGCGCCTGCAGATGCGGGGCCAGCGCGCATCCGCTCCAGCCCAGACCGAGGATCAGCACCCGCATAGGCAGCGCGCCGGCCTGCAACGGGAGGCTCACGCGCCGCGCAGTGCCTGGTAGGCCTGCAGGCTGCTGTAGGCGACCTGCAGCAGCAGGGCTTCCTGATCGGCCTTGCGTGCACGCGCCAGCATGTCGCCGACGATCTGTTCGGCCTCTACCTGCTGGCCGGCTTCCAGATCCCGCAGCATCGACGCCTTCAGTGCCGAGCCTGCCTGGGTGAGGGTGCCGCGCGCGGTGTCCTGCGCGGCATCGGGAATCGGCTCACCGGCAGCTTCGGCCACGGCCAGGCACTCGTCGTACAGGCCACGTACGATCGCCTCGCCATCATCGGTGGCGACGATGGTGCCGATATCCGCACGCAGCAGGCAGGTCGCGGCGGCCAGCGCGGTCAGGAAGGTGTACTTGATCCACTGTTCCTGGCCGATGTGTTCGCTCGCCAGGTGATCAAGATGGGCCTGCGCGCAGGCAGCGGCGAAGGCACGCACGCGTGCGGACGCCGCGCCGCCATCGCGCTCGCCGAAGGTGAGCTTGGCCGGCTTGCCCAGGTGCAGCACCGCACCGTCGGGGGCCTTGGTGGCGCTGATGAAGCACAGGCCGCCGAGCACGGCGTCGCGGCCGAAGCGCAGGTCCAGCGCGTTGTAGTGGTGCAGGCCGTTGAGGATCGGCAGCACGGCGGTGTTCGCGCCCACGGCTGGAGCAATGGCGTCGATCGAGCTGTCGAGGTCGTAGGCCTTGCAGCTGAGGATGACCAGATCGAACGGCTTCTGCGCGGCCAATGCGGGCAGCGCATCGGCGGTGACGTGCTGCACCGGGAAGCTGGCATCGCCGAGCGGGCTGCGAATGACCAGGCCATCGCGGTCCAGCTGTGCGGCGCGCGCGGGGCGTACGAGAAAGGCTACGTCCACGCCGGCCTGGGCCAGGCGACCACCGAAGTAACCGCCGGTACCGCCGGCGCCGAGGATCAGGATGCGCATTGCACGTTCACCGCTTTCTGGGGGAATCAGATCTGCGATTGTGCCGGAGATTGCGGCCAACGGCGGAGCCCCTCGTGGTGGAAGAAGCACAAGCCGTGCCTGGTCGGGCGGTCCGGGTGCGGCCACCACGGAAAGCAGATCAAGAGTGAAAGCGGGTCGCTCGCTGCGCTCGCTCGTGTAGAGCGGTGCTCAGGGCAGTTGTTCGCTGAAGTCTTCGGTGTAGCCCAACAGCAGTGTGGCGCGGGTGGCCAGGGTTGCAGCCAGTTTTGACCACGTGTCATGCGTTCCGGTCGCGTAGACGCGCTGCAGGTCCGAGACCAACGCGCTCGCCTCTGCAGGTGACGGTGCGCTATCGCGCTGGAAGCCCAGCCAGGATGCGCCAAGCCCGAACAGGCGGTAGCCATGGTGCTCCTGCAGGTGCCGGATCAGGGCGTGATTCTGGAAGATGTCCCAGTCCGCGCTGAAGTAACCGTTGGGCAGGGCGGCAATCAGCAGGTCATCGTGGTCCACCGGCACCTGCTGTACGCAGACCACCTCGTCGACGATCAGGTCCGGCGTTGCATTGGCGGCGACCAGCGCCTCGACGTCCTCGTTGCTGCACATCAGCGTGCCCGCCAGCGCGCTCCATTCCAGCCGATGAGAGGAATGCTCGAGCTGCGCGACCACATGCGCCAGCAACCGCTCGCGTGCCGCCAACGCATCTTCGGGAGTTTCCGGATCTTCGTCCTCGTACAGCGCGATGCGCGCGTCGTCGGACGCATGCATGCTGGTGTAGCGGCATTGGCCGACATCATCGAGCGTGCACAGGTAGCGATACCGGGGATCAGCCGCGTGCCGCGAGGCCAGGTATTCCAGCACCTCATCCAGCGTGGGTGAATCGCCCAGCAACGCATGGCTGAAGGCATCGATGGGGCCGTCCACAACGGCCTTGTCCAATGGAATGGAAGTGATCTTCATCGCCACAGCCTAGCCGCAATTCCGAACGAAAAGATCCGGGCGTCGGCCTTACCGTGAACGCTCCATCCACGCATGGCGTGGATCCATCGTGTCGACCAAGGTCGACACCCACCAACAGCAGCGGCAATCTGTCGAAGGCGGGGTGGGTCCGGTTGCGGGGGTGTCCGCGGCATGGATGCCGCGGCCAAGCCCCCCAGGATGGGTTTACGGCGTCCCCCGCAACCG
>NZ_JAPTFQ010000008.1:0-90310 GCF_030985535.1 Stenotrophomonas sp. Sm2128 | reverse complement strand
GGGTGTCAGCCGCATGGATGCGGCTGCCAAGCCTACACGGACGTACTTGCGGCGTCCCCGCACTCCGACACCGCCCCGCCCAACCACGGAATGCACGCTGTTGCTGTTGCCGGCCAGCGGCCGGCACTACCGCGGGTGCAGGGCTGCAAGCCCTGCACACAAAAAACCCCGCTTGCGCGGGGTTCTCTGTGTGCTGCGGGCAGCAGGCAATTACGGGCGACGGGCCAGGGCCTCGACGTCCTTCGCCTTCGGCAGCAGGTCCTGCTTGCTGACGCGCAGGAAGCCGATCGTCAGCATCGGCACCGCCACCAGGATCGAGGACAGCACCACAATCACCGCGCCGATCATGTGCGTCTCGGCCAGGCCTTCCATCGAGCTGCCGCCGTACATGTACAGCGCCAGCGCCGACAGGAAGAACATCACCGCGGTGATCACCGTACGCGACAGCGTCTGGTTGATCGAACGGTTCAGCACTTCCATCGAGTCCACGCGCAGGCTGCGGAAGTTCTCGCGGACGCGGTCGAAGACCACGATGATGTCGTTGATCGCAAAGCCCATCACCGACAGCAGGCCGGCCAGCACGGTCAGGTCGAACTCACGACCCAGCAGGGACACGTAAGCGACCGTCACGATCAGGTCGAACATCGCCACGATGCTGGCGGTGACCGCGAACTTCCACTCGAAGCGCACCGCGATGTAGATCAGGAAGCCGGCCAGCATGAAGATGGTCGCGTACAGGCCATTCATCGCCAGGTCCTTGCCGATCTGCGGGCCGACGAACTCGTTGCGCAGCACGGTGGCCTGGTTGTCGGCAGAAGACAGCGCCTTCACTACTGCGGCAGCAGTGGCCTTGTCCTCGGCGGCGGCGTCACCGGTACCCGGCGCATGCTCACCGTGCGGGGCCAGGCGGATCAGCAGGTCGGTGTTGCCACCGACGCTCTGGACCTGGGCGCCTTCGAAGCCACTCTGCTCGAGCTTGTTGCGGACCTGCTCGACGTCCACCGGCTTGTCGAAGCGGGCTTCGATCAGGGTGCCGCCGGTGAAGTCCAGCGCGTAGTTGAAGCCCTTGATGCCGATGATGGCGACCGAGGCCAGGAACACCACGATGGTGACTGCCATGGCGACATGGCGCCAGCGCATGAAGTCGATCTTGGTGTCGTTCGGGAGGATGTGCAGCGGAAACAGTTTCATTGTGCGTGTCGTCCCGTCAGATGGCCACGTTCTGGAGCTTCTTGCGACGGCCGTAGATCAGCGTCGCCAGCGCACGCGACACGGTGATCGCGGTGAACATGGAGGCGAAAATACCGATGATCATGGTCAGTGCGAAGCCCTTCAGCGGACCGGTACCGAATGCGAACAGCGCCACACCGACGATCAGGCCGGTCAGGTTGGCGTCGAGAATGGTGCCCGAGGCACGCTCGTAACCGGTCACGATCGCGGTCTTGCCCGGCACGCCGGCACGCAGCTCTTCACGGATACGCTCGTTGATCAGCACGTTGGCGTCCACCGACAGGCCCACCGACAACGCCAGGCCGGCGAAGCCCGGCAGGGTCATGGTCGCGCCAAACAGCGACATCACCGCCACCACGATCAGCAGGTTGAACAGCATCGCTGCCGAGGTGATCACGCCGAACATGCGGTAGTACACGCTGAAGAACACCAGGGTGAACAGGAACGCGAACACCACTGCGCGCATGCCGTTCTTGACGTTCTCGGCGCCGAGGCTCGGGCCGACCACACGCTCTTCGACGAAGTCCATCGGCGCGGCCAGCGAGCCGGACTTCAGCAGCTTGGCCAGGTCGTCGGCTTCCTTCTTCTGCAGGCCGGTGGTCTGGAAGTTCTTGCCGAACACGCCGTTGATGTTGGCCACCGAGATCACTTCCTCATTGACCTTGAAGCCACGCACTTCCTGGCCGTCAACCAGGGTCACGGTCGGCACGCGTTCGGTATACACCACCGCCATCGGCTTGTTCACGTTGGCGCTGGTGAAGTCGAACATGCGCTGGCCGCCGACGTTGTTCAGCGTCACGCTGACCGCCGGGGCACCACTGGTGGAGTCGGTCACCGCCTGCGCGCCGACCATCTGGTCGCCGGTGACGATCACGCGCTTGTTCAGCAGGATCGGACCGCCGCCGTCACGGCGCTGATAGACCTTCGCTTCCGGCGGGATGCGGCCGGAGTCGATGGCGTCCTGGGCATTGCCCTCGACCACCGCGCGGTATTCCAGGGTGGCGGTGGCGCCGATCATGCGCTTGGCTTCGGCAGTGTCCTGCACGCCGGGCAGCTGCACGACCACGCGGTCGGCACCCTGGCGCTGGATGATCGGCTCGGCCACGCCGAGCTGGTTCACGCGGTTGCGCAGGGTGTTGATGTTCTGCTCGATGGCGCCATTGGCGATCTGCGCGATCTCGGTCTCCGGCACGGTCACGGTGATTCGGTTGCCGCTGACGTCGTAGCCGAGCGTCGGCTGCGCCTTCACCAGCGCCGCACGGGCACGCTGTGCGGCGTCATCACCGGCGGACGGGCTCAGGTTGGCCACGATGCTGTTGTCCGCGCGACGCTCCACCGACTGGTACGCGATGCGCGCGTCACGCAGGGTGCTGCGCACGTCTTCGGTGTAGGCGTCCAGGCGCTTGTCGAGGGCGGCCTTCTGGTCGACCTGCAGCACGAAGTGCACACCACCCTGCAGGTCCAGGCCCAGCACCATCGGGCGACCGCCGAGGTTGGCCAGCCAGTCCGGCACGGTCGAGGCCAGGTTCAGGGCCACGGTGTACTTTTCGCCGACGGTGTCGCGCAGGGCGTCGCTGGCAGCGGACTGCGCCTTCAGGTCCGGCAGGCGGACAATCAGGCTTTCCCCTTCCTTCTCGACACCGACGGGGGTGACACCGGCCGTCTTCAGGTCGGCCAGCACACGGTCGCGCAGCGCATCGTCGATCTGCCCGCCACGGTTGGCGGTGATCTGGAGGGCCGGGTCCTTCTGGTAGATGTTGGGCAGCGCGTACAGCGCGCTGAGCGCCAGTACGATCAGGATGACGACGTACTTCCAGCGTGGAAATTCGAGCATTGCTTGGGTCCCGCGCGGCGCCATCCCCGGCGCCGCGGTTGTGCATCGGAAAGGGAGTGGCTTACTGGGCCGACTTCAGGGTACCGGCCGGCAGCACGTTGCCGACAGCGCCCTTCTGCACGCGGATGCGCACGTTGTCAGCCACTTCAATGGTGATGAAGTTGTCGCCGATGTCGGTGACGATGCCGGCGATGCCGCCGTTGGTCAGCACTTCATCGCCACGCTTGATCTTCTCCAGCATGGCCTTGTGCTCCTTCTGCCGCTTCATCTGCGGGCGGATCATCAGGAAGTACATGATGGCGATCAGGATGACCGGGAACAGCAGCGTGGTCAGGCCCATGCCCTGCGGTTGGCCGCCGGCGGCCTGGGCGTGGGCGGCGGGAATCAGGAAAGCAAGCAGGTTCATCGTTGGTCCTTTGGTTGGGCGGCGCTTCGGCCCTTTCACGGGCACGAGGTGTCGACCGCGGATCTGGGTCAGCCTTGAAGTATGCCACGGCCCCGGGCGTTCGTCCTTGGGCCGTTTGGCAGGGGCGTTCGGGTTACAGGGGCGGGGCCACCGCCCCGCGTGCCGCGTAGAAGGACTCGCGGAAGGCCAGGAAGGTTCCCGCCTCGATGGCCGCGCGGATGTCGGCCATCAGCTTTTCGTAATAGAACAGGTTGTGCAGGGTACCGAGCATCGGCGCCAGCATCTCGTTGCAGCGGTCCAGGTGGCGCAGGTAGGAACGCGTGTAACCGCCGGTGCAGGCCACGCAGCCGCAGCCCGGCTCGATCGGGTCCATGTCCCGCGCGTACTGGGAATTTCGGATGCGAACGGTGCCGAACGAGGTGAAATAGTGGCCGTTGCGGGCGTTGCGCGTCGGCATCACGCAGTCGAACATGTCCACGCCACGTGCGACACCCTCGACCAGGTCCTCCGGCCGGCCCACACCCATCAGGTAGCGCGGACGGTCGCTTGGCAGCTCCGGGTCCAGGTGGTCGAGCATGGCGTTGCGCTCGTGCTCCGGCTCGCCCACAGCCAGGCCGCCGATGGCATAGCCGTCGAAGCCGATCGCCTGCAGGGCCTCGGCCGAGCGGCTGCGCAGGTCGGTGTGCACGCCGCCCTGGACGATGCCGAACAGGGCCGCGTCATTGCCCAGCTCGTCATGCGCGTTGCGGCTGCGCTGGGCCCAGCGCAGGCTCAGCTCCATCGACCGGCGCGCCACATCCTCGGTGGCCGGGTACGGGGTGCACTCGTCGAAGATCATCACCACGTCCGAATCGAGCACCTTCTGGATCTTCATGCTCTCTTCCGGGCCCAGGAACACACGGGCGCCGTCGGTGGGCGAGGCAAAGGTCACGCCCTGCTCGGTGATCTTGCGGCGGTGGGCCAGCGAGAACACCTGGAAGCCACCGGAGTCGGTCAGGATCGGGCCGTCCCAGCGGCAGAAGCCGTGCAGGCCGCCGTGGTCGGCGATGATGTCCAGGCCCGGGCGCAGGTACAGGTGGAAGGTGTTGCCGAGGATGATCTCGGCGCCCAGCGCACGCACCTGGTCCGGCAGGATGCCCTTGACCGAGCCATAGGTCCCCACCGGCATGAAGGCCGGCGTTTCCACCGTGCCACGCGGGAAGGTCAGGCGGCCACGGCGGGCACGGCCGTCGCGGGTCTGGAGCTGGAACTGCAGTCGGGACATGGAGCGGTCATTCAGGCAAATAGTTGTGTATTGTCCCCCAAAACCCGGCGCCGACGAACCCCACGACCTGTCTACGCCGTTCAGCGCCCTGCCCGCAGCCGCCAGCGCTGCGTCACCAGGTCGGCCAGGGCGTCCGCCTGGATCGAGTTCAGGATGTCGTTGTGGTCGGCCGAGACACTGTCTGCGCCTGCGATCACCCAGACCGGACGTTGCTGCATTGGCGCACAGCCCTGGCCCGGTATGGTCCGGGCGCGCAGAACGAAACGGCCATCGGCAAGCGTTGCGGTACAGGCGTCCAGCGGCGGTGGCGGACAGGCATCGGCCGTGGCGCAGACCCAGGCTCGATGGGTCTGGCGCTGACGGTCAAATCCAATGGGCGTGCCCCTGAACGCAATCCGGTAGCCCATACCGACGGCCTTGTCGCCCTGCGCCTGCAGCACCGTCACCTTTCGATGCTGGCGCAAAGCGTCAGCAGCCGTGATCGATACTGTTCCGGCAAATGCCGGTGACGCTGCCCACGCGGATACCAGCGCCTGCTCGACCTCGTCGAACTCACGCTCGGCCACTGCCGGGTTGAGCATGAAGTACTCGAAGCCATCCAACTGCTCCTGCACCAGGCCATCCTTGATGGCATGGAACAGGGCTGAGCCGCCGAAACTGTGGCCGATCATGTAGACCGCCCTCTCCGGATGCTGCTCGCGCAACAGGGCCACCACCTGCGCCAGCCCGTTCTCCCCTACTGTCACCGAGGCGTTCTTTCGATCCCAAACCGTCAGAAAGTCGCTCGGCTCCCAGGCCAGCGGGGTATCGTAGGAGTCACCACGCCACCCCACATAGAGCCCCCTCACCGGGGTTCCCGCCTTGGCCTCGACCTTGCCAAGGAATTCTTCAAAATCAGTGAAGTTGCTGTCATTGGGCGATGCGTTGTGGTGCCAGCCGTTGATGAAGACCACCACCGGGAGATCGACAGGTTCCGCCGCCAGCCAGCGTTGCAGGCGGTTGAACTGGCCCGGCCAATGGAAGCCCCCGGCATCATTGATCTCGATCACCATTCGCTCGCTGCGCGCAGGCAATGCGAGGGGACGGGCCTCATGCTCGGGCCAGTAGGCGACATCGGGCACGCTGGAACAGGACGAAAGGCCACACACGATCAGGCACAACCCGGCAATCCGGCGCATGAACGTTCTCCTTGGTGGGGCACCGGCCCCTCCCCGGGGTCTGCGCGATGCGATCCTAGCCCGCTGTCGCAGGCCTTGGACGACCGCCTGTCGGCGGGCTGCCCGCTTAATCCTGAAAAAAGCGACAAACCTCGCGGGGCGCGGTTTCACCTTCGTCGCCACTGGCCTTGGCGGGTGGTCACCACATCACTCGCAGTGCACCTTCTGCCGGGAAGAACGTTGGGATGCCATCCACGCATGGCGTGGATCTACTGATTCCAGCGGCAGTAGAGCCACGCCAAGCGTGGCTTTCCGGGGCTCCAGGCACCTGCAAGTGCGCACCAACGGTGCGCACCCACCACAAGCAGAGGCTGTGGCCCTACCCCGCCTGCGGGAACAGCAGCATCGCGTCGCCGTAGCTGAAGAAGCGGTAGCGCTGCTCGATCGCGTGCCGGTAGGCCTCGAACACGCGCTCCTTGCCGGCGAACGCGGAGATCATCATCAGCAGCGTGCTTTCCGGCAGGTGGAAGTTGGTCACCATCGCGTCGACGCTGCGGATGCGGTAACCCGGGGTGATGAAGATCTGCGTTTCGCCGGCAAACGGCAGCAGCTCGCCGTCGCGCATCGCGCTTTCCAGCGCGCGCACCACGGTGGTGCCGACGCCGATCACGCGGCCGCCGGCGGCACGCGTGCGCCGCACCTGCTGCACCAGCTCGGCACCCACGTTCAGCCACTCGCGGTGCATCACGTGGTCCTTCAGGTCATCGGCACGCACCGGCTGGAAGGTGCCTGCACCCACGTGCAGGGTGACGTGCCCGAACTCCACGCCCTTGTCCTTCAGTGCGGCCAGCAGCGGTTCGTCGAAATGCAGGCCGGCGGTCGGCGCCGCCACCGCCCCCACTTCGCGCGCGAACACAGTCTGATAGCGCTCGCGGTCGTCCACGCCCGGCTCGCGCTGGATGTACGGCGGCAGCGGCAGGCGGCCGGCGTGCAGCAGCCACTGTTCCAGCGATTCCGGCACATGGAACTGCAGTACGTAGAACTCGCCATCGCGGCCCAGCACTTCTGCTTCACCGCCGGCATCCAGCGCGATGCGGCTGCCGGCCTTCGGTGACTTGCTGGCGCCCACCTGGGCACGTGCCTGCTGGCCGCCCAGCAGGCGCTCGATCAGTATCTCCACGCGGCCACCGCTGGCCTTCTGCCCGAACAGGCGCGCCGGGATCACCCGGGTGTCGTTGAACACCAGCAGGTCGCCCGGCTGCAGCAGCGACGGCAGGTCGCGCACCTGCAGGTCGGTGAAGGCATCGGGCGCCGGCGGTACCAGCAGCAGGCGGCTTGCGGAACGTTCGGCCAGCGGGGCCTGCGCGATCAGTTCAGCCGGCAGGTCGTAATGGAAATCGGACTTCTTCAAGGCAGTGGGCGGCAACAGGTCGACAATGGCGCGCATTGTACGTCCAGCGTCTGCGAGCCGGCGTGCTTCGCGGCGAACGTCGCGGAAAATGCTGCTATGCAGCAGGTTTCTGCGGGGTTATCGCGCAAAAAAACAAGTGCTAGCATCGAGCCGGAAGTCCGCTGCACGAGCCTGCCCCCAAGCGCGCGTGATGACGCGCGTTTTGCTTTTGAAGACCCGTGCGACCCATTGTTTCAGGAGATCTGCAATGAGCTTCATCGAACGCCTCGCCCCCCTGCGCAGCCAGCCCGGCACCCGTCTCACCACCGGGCTGGACGATGCCACCCTGACCGCCCTGTCCGCCAACCACCCGCAGCTGATCGCCGCGGTGGACGCCGCTGCCGAGGAATTCGCGCGCGTGCAGGCCGACCTGGGGCCGCTGCTGGCGCAGGACGAACAGGCGCAGATCGACGCGATGCAGGACGGTTTCGTCAATTTCTATGCCGATGACGCGGTGACCCCGTACGTGGCACTGGCTGCGCGCGGCCCATGGGTGGTCACCCTGAAGGGCGCCGTGCTGTACGACGCCGGCGGCTACGGCATGCTCGGCTTCGGGCACACCCCTGACGCCGTGCTGGAGGCGATGGCCCGCCCGCAGGTGATGGCCAACATCATGACCCCCAGCCTGTCGCAGCAGCGCTTCATCACCGCCCTGCGCGCCGAGATCGGCCACCGCCGTGGCGGCTGCCCGTTCGCCCGTTTCATGTGCCTGAATTCCGGTTCCGAAGCGGTCGGCCTGGCCGCCCGCATCGCCGATGTCAACGCCAAGCTGCAGACCGACCCGGGTGCGCGCCACGCTGGCGCTGCGATCAAGCGCGTGGTGGTCAAGGGCAGCTTCCATGGCCGTACCGACCGCCCTGCCCTGTATTCCGATTCCAGCCGCAAGAGCTACATGCAGCACCTGGCCAGCTACCGCGGTGAGGACTCGGTGATCACCGTGGCGCCGTACGACGAAGCCGGCCTGCGCAAGGTGTTCGAGGACGCCGCACGCAACCAGTGGTTCATCGAGGCGGTGTTCCTGGAACCGGTGATGGGCGAAGGCGACCCGGGGCGTTCGGTGCCGCCGTCGTTCTATGCCGTTGCCCGCGAACTGACCCGTGCCCACGGCAGCCTGCTGCTGCTCGACTCCATCCAGGCCGGCCTGCGCGCGCATGGCGTGCTGTCGGTGGTCGATTACCCGGGCTTCGAAGGCCTCGACCCGCCGGACATGGAGACCTATTCCAAGGCCCTCAACGCCGCGCAGTACCCGCTGTCGGTGCTGGCGGTGACCGAGCATGCCGCGCAGCTGTACCGCAAGGGCATCTATGGCAACACCATGACCAGCAACCCGCGTGCGCTGGACGTGGCCTGCGCCACCCTGGCCCAGCTGACCCCGCAGGTTCGCGCCAACATCGCCGAGCGTGGTGCCGAGGCCGTGCGCAAGCTGGAACAGCTGAAGAACGAGCTGGGCGGGCTGATCACCAAGGTGCAGGGTACCGGCCTGCTGTTCTCCTGCGAGCTGGCCCCGCAGTTCAAGTGCTACGGCGCCAACTCGACCGAGGAATGGCTGCGCCAGCACGGCATCAACGTGATCCACGGCGGCGAGAACTCGCTGCGCTTCACCCCGCACTTCGGCATGGACAGCGAGGAGCTGGACCTGCTGGTGGGCATGGTCGGCCGCGCCCTGCGTGAAGGCCCGCGCCGCGAGCAGGCCGCTGCCGCGTAAGCCTGCTTGGCGTTTGTAGAGTCGAGCCGTGCTCGACTCGGCCTTTGCCGCGATCTGAACGAAGAGCAGCCGAGCATGGCTCGGCTCTACAGAAGGGCTCATAATCCAAGGACACCCCGTCCCCGACCGCCCTGCGGTTGGCGACGGGGCGTTTTCGTTTCCGGCCAAGAGACAGGAAGATCCATGAAATCGATCTGTGTGTACTGTGGTTCCAACGCTGGCAGCAAGCCGGCCTACACCGAACGCGCCATTGCCCTGGGTGACCGCATCGCCCGCGACGGCCTGCGCCTGGTGTATGGCGGCGGCAACGTCGGCCTGATGGGAACCGTGGCCAATGCCGTGCTCGCCGCTGGCGGCGAGGTGACCGGCGTGATCCCGCGCCAGCTGGCCGACTGGGAAGTGGCCCACCGTGGCCTGACCGAACTGGAGATCGTCGGTTCGATGCATGAGCGCAAGTCGCGCATGTTCGATCTTGCCGACGGTTTCGTCGCCCTGCCCGGCGGCTTCGGCACCATGGAAGAGATCTTCGAGATGCTGACCTGGCGCCAGCTGGGCATCGGCAACAAGCCATGCGCATTCCTCGATGTGGACGGCTTCTACGCCCCGCTGATCGGCATGATCGATCGCATGGTGGAAGAACGCTTCCTGCATCCGGACCAGCGCCAGGACCTGTGGTACGGCTCGGACATCGAAGAGATGCTGGAGTGGATGAAGAACTACCAGCCGGCCCAGGCCTCGAAGTGGATCGACGAGAAGCGCCGCGCCGCCCTGCGATGATGCAGCTGCACGCGGTGGCTCAGGCCGCCGCGTGCGCCCACGGCGCGGGCCGCCCCAGCAGGTAGCCCTGGCCGTAGTCGCAGCCCAGTTCACGCAGGGTCTGCCGCTGCGCGTCGGTCTCGATGCCTTCGCCAATGGTCTCAATGCCCAGCGTGCGCGCCAGCGACAGCACGCCTTCCACCAGCGCCCGCGTACTCTGCACTTCCGGACCGTGCAGGCCGGCGATGAAGCTCTGGTCGATCTTCAGCGTGCTGATCGGGAAACGGTGGAGGTAGGACAGCGCGGAGAACCCGGTACCGAAATCGTCCAGCTGCACCTGGATGCCGCGCTCGCGCAGGCCCTGCAGAATGCGCAGCGTGTGCGGGCCGTCGTCCAGCAACGCCACCTCGGTGATTTCCAGGCGCAGCCGGCGCGGATCGGCACCACAGCTGTCGAGCAGGCCGAACAGGCGATCACTGAACTCTGCCGAGCGGAAATGCCGGGGCGATACGTTCACCGAGACGTAGCCTTCGCCTCCCCGTGCCAGCCCCGCGATGACCTGCTCGTAGATCAGCCAGTCCACCTGTTCGATCAGGCCGCTCTCTTCACCCAGCTCCAGGAACGCGCCGGGCAGCAGCAGGCCACGGCGCTCATGCTGCCAGCGCAGCAGCGCCTCGTGGCCGACCACTTCACCGTCGGACAAGCGCACGATCGGCTGGTAGAACGGCACGAAATCGCGGTTGTTGATCGCACGGCGCAGATCGGCTTCCAGGTCCAGGCTGCGCATGGCTTCTTCGCGCATGTCCTCGTCGAAGATCGCACAGCGGTCATGGCCCTGCGCCTTGGCCCGGTACATGGCCGCATCCGCATCGCGCAGCAGCTCTTCTCCGGTGCGGTAGCGCGGATTCCACAGGGCAATGCCCAGGCTGCCGGACGGGAACAGTTCGCGCCCGGCGATCCACATCGATTCCTGCAACGCCAGCAGCAGCCGCTGGCCGAAATCCAGTGCCTGCGCCAGGCCCTGCGGGCACTGCAGCAGCACAGCGAACTCACCACCGCCGAGCCGTGCCACCACATCTTCGGTACCTGCCATCGACACGATGCGCTTGGCCACTTCCACCAGCATGCGGTCGCCGGCGGCATGGCCGATGCTGTCGTTGACCAGTTTGAAGCGATCCAGATCGAGGAACAGCACGGCGAACACCGGTCCGCCCTCACGCTTGGCCAGCGCCAGTGAATCCTGCAGGCGATCCAGCAGGTGCAGGCGGTTGGGCAGGCCGGTCAGCGCATCGTGCATGGCCTGGTGGGTCAGGCGCTGCTCGGCACGCAGGCGCTCACCGATCTGCCCAAGCAGCTTTTCGTTGTCCTCGGCCAGTTCGCGGGTGCGTTCCTCAACGCGCTTTTCCAGCTCGGCATGTGCCGAACGCAGCCGCTGCTGGTCGCGCTGGCGCGCAAGCCCGGTTCCGATGTTCTGCGCAACGAAGGTCAGCAGCCGCTGATCGTGCACGCTGAACGTGCTGTTCTCGCTGTAGCTCTGCACCACGATCGCACCCACCACCTCATCGTCGCGCAGCAACGGCACGCCCAGCCAGCAATGCGAGCGCGCGCCGGACTCGCGCACTTCACCACTGGCCAGCAGCGCATCGATCTGCGCGCGTGACGCCAGCAGCGGGCGCCGGTTGCGCACCACGTATTCGGTCAGGCCCCGGCTGAACGGCCGTGGCGCGCGGCTGGCATTGTGCTCGTCCACCGAATACACGAAGTCCAGGCCGTTGCCGGCCGGGTTGACCAGAGCGATGTAGAAATTGCGTGCGTCGAGCAAGCGCCCGACCACCCCATGCACCTGACCATAGAACTGGTCCAGGCTGTCGGCCGACATCGCCATCTCGGCGATGTTGTACAGCGCGATCTGCAACTGTTCGGCACGGCGACGCTCGGCCACCTCATCCTGCAGGCTGCGGTTGGCGCGCTGCAGTTCCTGGGTGCGCCGCGCCACCTGCTGCTCCAGCCGCACCTGCGCCTGGCGCCGGTCCATCGCGGTCTGTACGTGCTGCGCAACGAAGCCCAGCAATGCGCGCTCGGCCTCGCCATAGCGGGCTGCCTGTTCATAGCTCTGAACCACGATGGCGCCGCAGACGCGGCCGTCGCGCAGCATCGGCACGCCCAGCCAGTCCAGGCTTTCGGGCCCACGCTGCGGGTCATGCTCCTGTTCCATCACCTGCGCCAGCAGTCTGCGCGAGGGACCACTGAGCGGCTTGCCATGGCGCAACAGCGCCACGGTCAGGCTGCGCGGCATCTCGCTGGCGTCATGGCTCTGCGTGGGATCGGCGACGAAGTCATCGACCTGATCGGCGAAGTACAGGAAGCGGATCTGGTCGCGCACATCGTCGTATTCCACGATGTAGCAGTTCTCGGCATACATCAGCGTGCCCAGCACACCATGCACATGGCGCAGCATCTCGGGCATTTCCAGGTCGGCACCGGCCAGATCTGCAATCTGGAACAGGGCCTGCTGCAGCCGTTCGGCCTCTTCCAGTGCCTTGATCTGGCCGGCCTGGCGGCCGCGCTGCAGCGCCAGCTCCATCGCCTGCCGGGCCAGCCCCCACCACGCGGGTGAAGGCACCGCGCCCGCAACCGACAGCAGCAGCCGCGCACCGTCATACTCCCAGCCGTGCTGGCCATCGCCGGTGGCGGGCTCCACGGACGCAGCGCTGTCAATCGCAAGCAAGGGCCAGCCCCCTCGGCCACTCCCCAGCTGCGGGTCGTCCCAGCCAACGCGGACCACGGCCGTTTCCGGCAAAAGCGCATGCAACGCGCGCACCAGCGCCGTGCTCAACACGGCCTCGTGTAGTGGCTCTTCCGCCGATTCAGCATGCGTGGACAAATGACAATCTCTTGGCGCCGTCTGTGCGTCGCCTCCCCTGAGCCGCCGAGCATAGCGCGCCACCCGGGGGGCAATGGAAGCCCGTAAACCCCGAATCGTGCGCCCGTACGTTTTTCGTGCTGTCCGTAGCTGCTTCCATGCCATGAACCTCGCCCTGCCCGCCCCTGCCACCGGCTATGCGCCACCGCCTGCAGGCCTTACCCTGTACGCCGTGGAAGCCAGCGCACTGCCAACCGATGAAGCCTTGATGCTGGCCTGGGCCGGTGGCGACCTGCGCGCGTTCGAAAGCCTGTATGGGCGCCACCGCAAGCGCCTGTTCGGCTTCCTGCTGCGGCAACTGCGCGACACCGCGCTGGCCGAGGAGATCTTCCAGGACGTCTGGCAGCGGGTGATCAGCGCCCGTGCCGGGTGGCAACCGGACGCGGCGTTCAGCACCTGGCTGTTCCGCATCGCCCACAACCGCCTGAACGACCATTGGCGCGCCGCCCGCCACCGCCCGGCTGCCCCGGCCGATGCCGATCTGCGCCTGGCCGCGATCGAGGATGGGCAGACCCCGGAAGGCGAGCTTTCCGAATTCGAACAACGTCGCCGCATCCAGCTGGCGATGGAACTACTGCCGCCTGAGCAGCGCGAAGTGCTGCAACTGCGGCTGGATCAGGAACTGAGCCTGGAGGAGATCGGCCAGATCACCGGCGTAGGCCGGGAAACCGTGAAATCGCGGCTGCGCTATGCGATGGACAAGCTGCGTGCGGGATTGAACGCATGAACCGAGACGAACCGCTGACGCCGGAAGAACGCGAGCTGGCCCGGCTGCTCGGCCGTCGCGCCGAGCAGGCTCCGCCCGCCGCACTGGACGCTGCCATCCTGGCCGCGGCCCGCGCTGCCGTGGACGCGCCGGCCGCCGATGCGGTCGCCTCTCCCGAGGCGCCGCGCACGCAGCGCACACGCCCGCGTTGGCCGGCGGTGTTCGGCATCGCCGCCTCGATGGTGTTTGCCATCGGCATCGCCTGGCAGCTGCGTCCGGAACCGCCGCCGGTTCCGGCCGGTGAGGCCGCTGTTGCTGCGGCACCGGCAGCGGCAGAAGACGTTGCGGCTGCCGATCAGGCCGCTGACCGCAGTGCAGCCGACAGCGCTGTGGCGACCGCCGAACCAAGCGCTGCGCCCGCAGCACCCGAGGCCGCCCCTGTTGCCGCTGCCCCGGCACCGGCCATCGCACGCGCGCCCGAGCCGGCGCCGGCCGAGACCGCTGAAGCGCCGGCCCAGGCTGCACGATCGATGGCTGCGGATGCCGCCGCCGATACCGCCTTTGCGGCCCTCCCGCCGGCGCCGACGGCAGCACCGGCCGCAGCGCCGCCTGCGCCACCGGCACCCGCCGCCTACTCGGCACCGGCACCTGCACCGGCATTCGCGCCGGCAGCGTCCGGGGCACTGAAAGCACGCACGGCCGCGGCACCTGCACCGGCAGCCAATGCCGCCGAGGTCGAGCGGGCGGAGGCGCTGGATCGGGTGGAGATCACCTCGATGAAGCGTGAGGCTCCCAGCCGTTCGGCTCCGGGCATCATGCGCCGCGGCAGCGATGCGGGCCTGAGCGCGGATACCGTGCAGGCCGAGGTGGACGCCGACGCGCGCCTGCCACGCAGGCAGTGGCTGCAGAAAATCCGCGAGCGCCGTGACCAGGACCAGCGCGACCTCGCCCGCGCCAGCCTGGAGCGCTACATCCAGCAATATCCGGAAGCGCGCCTGCCGCGCGACCTGCGCCCGCTGCTGGACGACTGAAACGGGCGGGGGTACCCGGCAACACCGTAGAATGGCGGGAATGCTCGATACCCTCGCCCAGCCCGTCAGCCACACGCTGGAAGTCAAACACAGCCGCTTCATCGCCCATGCCGCGCCGATCGACGGCGCCCCCGCAGCGCTGGCGTTCCTGCAACAGGTTGCCGTGGCCGACGCCACACACAACTGCTGGGCCTACCGGCATGGCCAGGACTACCGCTCCAGCGATGATGGCGAGCCGGCAGGCACCGCCGGGCGGCCGATCCTGGCCGCGATCGACGGGCAAGGCTTCGATCGGGTGATGGTGGTGGTGACGCGCTGGTTCGGTGGCATCAAGCTCGGCGCCGGCGGCCTGGTCCGGGCGTACGGTGGCGCCGCCGCAGAATGCCTGCGCACCGCGCCGCGGCTGGCGCTGGTCGCCATGGCACGGCTGCAGCTGCAGGCCGGCTTCGAAGACCTGGGCACCCTGCATGCGGCCCTTCCGGGGTTCGGCGCGGAGAAGCGCGATGAACAGTTCGACGCGAACGGGGTGTGCCTGCGGGTCGAATTGCCGGCCGATCAGGTCGACGCATTGAAAATCCGCCTGCGCGACGCCACTCGTGATCGTATCCGCATAGAAGACGACCACCAGGATGACTGACAAGGACGGCGCCCCCGCTTCGCCCCCGCCACTGCGCCGCCTTGGCAGCCTGCGCACGCTGTGGCCGTTCGTTCGCCGCCACAGTGGCCTGTTCACCGCATGGCTGATGGCCCTGGCGGTGTCTTCGGCGGCCACGCTGAGCCTGCCGCCGGCGGTCAAGCAGATGATCGACCATGGCTTCAGCAGCGGCGGCCAGATCAACCGTGCCTTCGCCCTGCTGATGCTGGTGGCCGTGGTGCTGGCCCTGGCCACTGCCGCGCGCTTCTACTTCGTGTCGCTGCTGGGCGAAAAGGTCGTGGCTGACCTGCGCAGCCGCCTCTACGCACACCTCATCCAGCTCGGTGCCGGCTTCCATGACCGCAGCCGCAGCGGTGAGCTGGTCTCGCGCCTGACCGCCGACAGTGAACTGCTGCGCAGCGTGGTCGGCTCGACCATGTCGGTGGCATTGCGCAGCAGCGTCACGGTGGTCGGCAGCCTGGCGATGCTGTTCGTCACCAGCCCGCGGCTGGCGGCGTGGTCGCTGCTGGGCATTCCGCTTGCGGTACTGCCGATCATCATCGGTGCGCGCAAGCTGCGCACCGTCGCGCGCAGCAGCCAGGACCGCATCGCCGATGCGAACAGCCTGGCCAGCGAGACCCTGGGCGCCGTAAGGACGGTGCAGGCGCATGCACGCGAACCCTACGAGCGCGGCCGCTTCGACCATGCACTGGGCGATGCCATCAAGGCCGCCCGCCGCCGCATCGGTGCGCAGTCGCTGGTCACCGCCAGCGCCATCCTGCTGGTGTTCGGCGCCATCGTCGGCGTGCTGTGGCTGGGCGCGCACGATGTCATCGACGGCCGCCTCAGCGCAGGCACCCTTGGCCAGTTCGTGCTGTACGCGCTGATCGGTGGTGGCTCGGTCGGTGCGCTGGCCGAAGTCTGGAACGAACTGCAGCGCGCGGCCGGCGGCATGGGCCGCATCGGCGAACTGCTGCAGGAAGACATCGAGATCCGCGCGCCGGCGCAGCCGCACGTGCTGCCGCAGCCGCTGCGTGGCGAGATCCGGTTCGACGACGTGGTGTTCCATTACCCGCAGCGGCCAGACCAGGCGGCGCTGGACCATTTCAACCTGCACGTGCGCCCGGGCGAGACCGTGGCCCTGGTCGGCCCGTCAGGCGCAGGCAAGAGCACGGTGCTGTCGATGCTGCTGCGCTTCCACGATCCGGCCAGTGGCCGCATCTGCGTGGATGGCATCGACGTGCGCCAGGTCGACCCGGCCGAGCTGCGCGGACAGCTGGCGCTGGTTCCGCAGCAGCCGACGCTGTTTGCCGCCAGCGCGCGCGACAACATCCGCTATGGCCGCCTGCAGGCCAGCGACAGCGAGGTGGAAGATGCCGCACGCGCCGCCGAGGCGGACGGATTCCTGCGCGCGTTGCCGCAGGGCTATGACAGTGAGCTGGGCGAGCGCGGCGCCCGCCTGTCCGGTGGCCAGCAGCAGCGTGTGGCGATTGCCCGCGCACTGCTGAAGGATGCGCCGATCCTGCTGCTGGACGAAGCCACCAGCGCGTTGGACGCGCAGAGCGAGCACAGCGTGCAGCAAGCGCTGGAACGCCTGATGGCGGGCCGCACCACGCTGGTCATTGCCCACCGCCTGGCCACCGTGCTCAAGGCCGACCGCATCGTGGTGATGGACCAGGGCCGCATCGTCGCCGAGGGCACGCACGCGCAGCTGCTGGCGGAAGGCGGACTGTACGCTGAACTTGCACGCCTGCAGTTCATCGATTGATGACGTCCGCCTAACATCGGCGCGGCCAAGCTGGCCGCGCAACAGCAGCATCCGCTGAAGGAGGTGCACGATGTCGTTCCGTCAGTTCCCCGCCGTCGACAGCAACGGCGAAAGCCACATCATCATCGAGTTCAAGCCCGAGGCGAATGGCAGCGGGCACCATTCCGAAGCCACGCCACGCTACGAGCTGGATGATGGACGGCCGCTGGTACGCGACGGCCGCGAGTTCACCACCAGTGGCGGTGAGCTGAGGCTGACGATCTGAGGTTCGCCGGGCATGGCCCGGCGCCACGGGATTTCGTACCGCTCCGCTCTGGTGGGTATCGACCTTTGTCGACACGCCTTTTGCCTCTGGTAGGTGTCGACCTTGGTCGACACGCTTTTTGCCAAAGGCGGTCGAGCCTGGCTCGACCCTACAAAAAGCGTGATCAATTTTTGACCAACCATCTTGACAGCCTTTACTACCAAGGGCTGAGCGAGGTTATCCACACCTTTGCTCAGAAACCATCCACACCGCCTGTGGATGAATGTGCTCAGCCCAGCACCCGCCCGATGCCGCTAGCGTCCACTTCGGCGGCCGCGCGACTGATCGCCCCCGGATCGCTGCCGGCCACGAACCCGATCCGGAAATGCACTTCGCCGCCAGGCGTGCGCGAGGAATGGATCGAGGCCAGGCTGATGCGGTGCTGCTCGAACACGTTCAGCAGTTCACGCAGTGAGCCCGGCCGATCTTCCGGCAGGTGCACCGACAACGCATTGCGCTCGGTCAGGTCAGCCAGCAGATAGCCCACGCGTTCAAAGGTGTAGTTGCCCTCGGCCAGTGCCTGCTCGCCGAAGGCACTGTGGTTGGCCGACAGCAGCTGCTCACGGAATGCACTGCGTGCAGTGTCGTCGCCCTGCCCGACCTGGGCCTGCAGGGCCTGCAGCTGGCCGATCAAGCGCTCCAGCATCGGCGCCACGTACGGATTGCCGAACTGGATGTCCTCGTAGATCGCGGGGTTCAGCGACAGGATGCGCGAGATGATCGCCGTATCCAGTTCGAACGATGCCGACCGGTACGGCATCATCGCGGCCAGGTCGCCCAGCTGCGGCTGGTACTGGCGCAGCACGCCGGCCTGGGCCAGGTGGGTGGCATGCACCATCGCCTGTACCAGCGCCATCATCTGGTCGTGATGCTGCGGCGTGGCCCGCACGCACTCAGCCTGCAGCGCCGTGCACAGCGAATCGACCCATGGCTGCCAGTGCCGCAGCCGCGCTTCGCAGACCACCATCACCCGACCCTTCAGTGTCGGCGCTTTCGGTGGCGCGGTCATCGGGTGCAGCCCGACCACCTCGGCCTGCGAGGCCAGCATCGCCTGCACCGGCGCCTCCTTCACCGAGGTCACATCCAGCCACAGGCGGTCCTGCTCGCGGCCGGCCGACTGCCGCACGTACTCGGCGATCAACGCCGGCGTATGCCGGATCGGCGCCGAGAACACCAGCACATCGGCCTGCGCGAGCAGCTGTTCCGGCGTATGCGAGCCCGGATCAGCCGGATCATGGCCGATGACCCGCAGCTGCATGTGCTGCTGGAAGAAGCGGGTCAGCCAGCGTCCGTAGGCGCCGGCACTGCCGACGATGCCGACCGTGCGCGGCGTGCGTTCGAGCAGGCCGCTCATGCCACGCGTTCGGCGCGGAAGCGCGTCCCCTCGGCCAGCGCGGCAGGCGCTGCAGCGATCACGTCGAATTCTTCGAAGCCGTTGTCCAGGGTCGCCTCCAGGGCCGCGTGGGTGCCGGCAATCGCACGCGAGATCGCCTGCTGCATCGATTCGCCGCGCAGCAGGAACGACACCACCAGCGACATCAGCACATCACCCGTACCGGCCACGTCCACCGGCAGCAGGGGCGAGGTCCAGCGCCAGGTCTCCTCGCGGCCGACAGCCAGGGTCACCAGTTCACCCGGGGTGCCGCCCACGCTGTGCGCGATCACCCAGTGCGGGCCACGATCCAGCAGCGTGCGTGCGGCGGCGATGGCATCGGCCTCGGCGAGCGCCGGCATACCGGTGAGGCGATTGAGTTCAAAGGCGTTCGGGGTCACCAGCCAGGCATGCGGCAGCAGGCGCTCGGCGAAGATCGCTTCCAGGCCCGGTTCCACGTAGGGGCCGGTGTGGGTATCACCAATCACCGGATCCAGGCAGTAACGCAGCTGCGGGCAGGCCGGCAGGATGTCGTCCAGCCAGTCGGCGAAGGCCGCACCGTTGGCGGTGCTGCCGAAGTAGCCGGACACCAGCATCTTCGCCCGCTGCGGCAGGCCGCGCTCGTGGGTGCCCAGCAGCAGGTCGGCGAACCAGTCGGCGGGCAGCACGCGACCGCGCGTGGTGTCGTAGAACGGCGCGTTGCTGAGCAACACGGTCGGAATTTCTGCTACGCGCACGCCGAGAGCGCGCATCGGCGGCACGGCGGCGCTGTTGCCGGCGTGGCCGTAGACAAGTTGCGACTGGACCGAGATGACATCGATCGGCGACGGGCCGTCGGGCCGCTGGCGGCGGCCGTGGACCAGGTGGTTATCAAGGGATTCGCTCATGGCCGCATTCTACGCCCGGTGGGCGGTTCGGCAGGGCTTGCAGCCCTGCACCTGCAGAATCAACGTCAACATCAAAAGCCAGAGCGGGCTATCCGTGGGATGGCGGGGCGGTGTGGGTGGTCAGGACACGCCGTAAACCCGTCCATGGGGGCTCGATGGCGCCATCCATGGCGCCAACGGTCCTGCCAACCCACACCGCCCCACCTTCGACAGTTGGCCGACAGCTGCTGGTGGGTGCCGACCGTTGGTCGGCACATCTGTCGGATACCGAATGAATTCGTCCACGCATGGCGTGGCTCTACTGGCAACTGCGGCTGTTGGTAGGTGTCGTCCGTTGATCGACACGTCTGTCAAATATCGATATCCGACCCCGTGCCGACCAACGGTCGGCACCCACCAAAGCAGAACGCTGTTCCGACAGATCGCGGAAAACGGCGCGACCGAGCTACATGGACGTACTTGCAGTGTCCCCCTCAACCGACCCCACCCCGCCAATCCACGGATAGCGCGCTTTGGCTTTTGCCGTTGCCTCTGCGGGTGCAGGGCGCAGCCCTGCAAAAAGAAGCACCCCTCAGTGAACAGCAGGCCGCGACGGCGGCAGCCACGCCGCCACGATGCCGAGCAGCGGCAGGAACGCAGTCAACTGGTAGACGTACTCGATGCTGGTCTTGTCCGCCAGCAGGCCGAGCACGGCAGCACCCAGTCCACCCATGCCGAACGCAAAGCCGAAGAACAGGCCGGACACCATGCCGATGCGGTGCGGCATCATCTCCTGGGCATAGACCACGATGGCCGAGAACGCCGAAGACAACACGAAACCGATCAGCACCGCCAGCACCGTGGTCCAGAACAGATCGGCATGCGGCAGCATCAGTGCGAACGGCGCAACGCCCAGGATCGAGGTCCAGATGATCGGCTTGCGGCCGATGCGATCGCCCAGCGGGCCACCCAGGAAGCCGCCGGCCGCGGACGCCACCAGGAATGCGAACAGGTGCAGCTGCGCCTGCGCCACGGGAATGCCGAAATGGTGGATCAGGTAGAAGGTGAAGTAGCTGCCGATGCTGGCCATGTAGAAGTATTTGCTGAAGATCAGCACCAGCAGGATCGCCAGCACCTTGGCCACGGTGCGCGGGGGATGGCGCGGCGCCATCGAGGCGGTGCTGGCCGGGCGCGGGGTGCCCAGGTGCAGCGCATACCAGCGGCCGACATAGGTCAGCAGTGCAATGCCGATCAGCGCGGCGCCGGCAAACCACGACGCGGCATGCTGGCCATGCGGCACGATCACGGCTGCAGCAATCAGTGGACCGAGCGCGGTACCGAAATTGCCACCCACCTGGAACACCGACTGCGCGAAGCCATGGCGGCCACCCGAGGCCAGCCGCGCAATGCGCGATGCTTCCGGATGGAAAATGGCCGAACCAATGCCGACCATCGCCGCAGCCATCAGCACCACCGCATAGTTGGGCGCGAAGCCGAGCAGCAGCATGCCGCACAGGGTCGAGGCCATGCCGATCGGCAGCGAGTACGGCGCCGGGCGACGGTCGGTGGCGGCGCCAACCAGTGGCTGGAAGATCGAAGCGGTCAGCTGGTAGGTCAGCGTGATCAGGCCGATCTGGGTGAAGCTCAGGTTGAAGCCGCCCTTGATCACTGGATAGATGGCCAGGATCAGCGACTGCATCATGTCGTTGACGACATGCGAGGTGGAAATAGCTGCCAGCACACCGGGAGCCACCGGACGTGAGGTCGTTGCGGGAGAAGCCAAGGCGGACATGGACGCAGTCAGGTTGGGGGCGAGCCACGCATGCTACGGTTGCCCTCCCCTCCCTTCTGCCGCGTTCGGGTCATGGCCTATCGCAAAAAGGACATTGCCGGCGATGTCGACCCGGCTGCGCCGTGGCGTGATGTGCCACTGCATCGTCCGGTCACCTACCGGGTTACCCAGTACCCGGCAGGCACCCATATCGCAGGCCACAAGCACCAGCGCCACCAGCTGGTCTATGCCATCTCGGGGCTGATGGTGGTGCGCTCGGAAGTCGGTCGCTGGGTCGTGCCCTCCACCCGTGCGATCTGGATGCCGGCGGGCATGGTGCACGCGGTGGACTGCATTGCCGCCGTGCACATGCGCAGCCTGTACATCGATCCGTCGTTCGCCCCGCAGTTGCCGGCCGAACCGTTCGCGGTACAGGTGGCACCGCTGCTGCGCGAACTGCTGCAGGCAGCCACCCTGATCAAGGGCGAGCACATCGAAGACAGCCGCGATGGCCGCGTGGTGCGCCTGCTGCTGGACGAACTGCATCGCATGGACGTACTGCCGCTGCACCTGCCCTCGCCCACCGACCCGCGCCTGCAGCGGATCTGCCAGCACATCCAGAAGCGCCCCGGCGACGACGCCACGCTGCAGGACTGGGCACAGGCGCTGGAAGTGGACGTGAAAACCATCCAGCGCCACTTCGCCCACGAGCTGGGCATGACCTTCGGCCAGTGGCGACAGCAGGCGCGACTGCTGGCCGCATTGGAGCGGCTGGCGGTCGGCGACAAGGTCATCGATGTCGCGCTGGCGATGGGCTACGACAGCCCCAGTGCGTTCACCAGCATGTTCAAGCGCCAGCTGGGGCAGACGCCGGCGGCGTTTTTCCGCTGATCGCAAACGAAAACGCCGGGCATGGCCCGGCGCTGCCGCTCAACGCTTCGGTTGAAAAACTCAGGACGTCATCCGGTCCCAGAAGCCCTTCACGCCATCCATGAAGGTGGCCGACTTCGGCGAATGCTTGCGTGCTTCCTCGCCGACGAAGGTGGCTTCGAACTGTTCCAGCAGCTTGCGCTGCTCAGGGGTGAGGTTGACCGGAGTCTCCACCACCACGCGGCAGTACAGGTCGCCCTCGCTGCGGCTGCGCACCGAACGCACGCCCTTGCCGCGCAGGCGGAACAGCTTGCCGGTCTGGGTCTCGGCCGGAATGCGGATCTCCGCTTCGCCGCCGAGGGTGGCCACGCGCACGGTGTCACCCAGTGCCGCCTGCGAGATGCGGATCGGCACTTCGCAGTGCAGGTCGTCGCCATCGCGCTGGAAGATCGCATGCTCGCGCACGCGCACTTCCACGTACAGGTCGCCCGGTGGCGTACCGGCCGGACCGGCTTCGCCCTCGCCCTGCAGGCGGATGCGGTCGCCGGTATCGACGCCGGCCGGCACCTTCACCGACAGCACCTTGTCTTCCTCGACACGGCCGTTGCCGTGGCAGGTCTTGCAGGGCTTGGCGATGATCTGGCCACGGCCGCCGCAGTTGTGGCAGGCCTGCTGCATGGCGAAGATGCCGCGCTGGATGCGCACCTGGCCGCGGCCATGGCACACATTGCAGGTTTCGACCTTGCCGTCTTCCGAGCCACTGCCATCGCAGTCGCCGCACTCGGCCAGGGTCGGAATCTCGATGCGGCGCTCGACGCCGCGCACGGCTTCTTCCAGGTCCAGCTCCATCACGTAGCCGATATCGGCGCCGCGACGCGCCTGGCGCGGACCACCGCCACCGCCGCCAAAGATGTTGCCGAAGATATCGCCGAAGATATCGTTCATGTCCGGGCCGCCCGGCCCGCCGCCGCCCATGCCGTGCTCGAACGCCGCGTGGCCATGGCTGTCGTACATGCGGCGCTTGTTGCCATCGGACAGTACTTCGTAGGCTTCCTTGCACTCCTTGAAGGAGGCTTCGGCCGCCGCATCACCCGGGTTGCGGTCCGGGTGGAACTTCATCGCGCAGCGACGGTACGCCTTCTTCAGCTCGTCGTCGGTGGCGGTGCGGGCAACGCCCAGCACTTCGTAATAGTCGCGCTTGCTCATATCGTGGATCTGGTTCCGGAAAGTCGGGATTCGTCAAAGCGGAAGAGCGGAACCAGGTCCGCTCTTGCGTCGGGCGCCCCGACACGCCGGTGGGCGGTCAGGACCCTGATGCGACAACGGGACGCTGGTGGCCAGCGTCCCGTGTCGGTCCGGATCAGGACTTCTTGTCGTCCTTGACTTCGGTGAACTCGGCGTCGACCACGTCGTCCTGCGCCTTGCCGGCATTGCCGGCGTCGGCACCCGGGGCACCGCCCTGGTCGGCCGAAGCAGCGGCGAACAGCGACTGGCCAGCTTCTTCCAGCGCCTTCGACTTGGCTTCGATCTGTGCCTTGTCGTCACCCTTCATCGCGGTTTCCAGGTCGGCCAGGGCCGCCTCGACCTTGCCGATGACATCGCCGCCGACCTTGCTGCCGTGCTCGGTGATGGCGCTGCGGGTGCCGTGGATCAGGGCGTCGGCCTGGTTGCGGGCCTGCACCAGTTCCTGGAACTTCTTGTCTTCTTCGCGGTTGGCTTCCGCGTCGGCGACCATGCGCGCGATCTCTTCCTCGGACAGGCCCGAACCGGCCTTGATCTCGACCTTCTGTTCCTTGTTGGTCTTCTTGTCCTTGGCCGACACGTGCAGGATGCCGTTGGCGTCGATGTCGAAGGACACTTCCACCTGCGGCAGGCCACGCGGGGCCGGCTCGATGCCGGACAGGTCGAACTTGGCCAGCGACTTGTTGAAGCGGGCCTGTTCGCGCTCACCCTGCAGCACGTGCACGGTCACGGCCGACTGGTTGTCCTCGGCGGTGGAGAACACCTGCGAGGCCTTGGTCGGGATGGTGGTGTTCTTCTCGATGATCTTGGTGAACACGCCGCCCATGGTCTCGATGCCCAGCGACAGCGGGGTCACGTCCAGCAGCAGCACGTCCTTGACGTCGCCGCCCAGCACGCCGCCCTGGATCGCAGCACCCAGTGCCACGGCTTCGTCCGGGTTGACGTCCTTGCGCGGTTCCTTGCCGAAGAACTCGGTCACCGCCTGCTGCACCTTCGGCATGCGGGTCTGGCCGCCGACCAGGATCACTTCGCTGATGTCGCTCGAACGCAGGCCGGCATCGTTCAGGGCGACGCGGCACGGCTCGATCGACTTCTTGATCAGGTCGTCCACCAGTGCTTCCAGCTTGGCGCGGGTCAGCTTGATGTTCAGGTGCTTCGGACCCGACGCGTCAGCGGTGACGTACGGCAGGTTCACTTCGGTCTGCTGGGCGCTGGACAGCTCGATCTTGGCGCGCTCGGCAGCATCCTTCAGGCGCTGCAGGGCCAGCGGATCCTTGCGCAGGTCGATGCCCTGGTCCTTGTTGAACTCTTCAACCAGGTACTCGATGACGCGGTTGTCGAAGTCTTCGCCACCCAGGAAGGTGTCGCCGTTGGTGGCCAGCACTTCGAACTGCTTTTCACCGTCGACGTTGGCGATCTCGATCACCGAGACGTCGAAGGTGCCGCCGCCCAGGTCGTACACCACGATCTTGCGATCCTTGTTGTCGCCCTTGTCCAGGCCATAGGCCAGCGCGGCCGCGGTCGGCTCGTTGATGATGCGCTTGACGTCCAGGCCGGCGATGCGGCCGGCGTCCTTGGTTGCCTGGCGCTGGCTGTCGTTGAAGTAGGCCGGCACGGTGATGACCGCTTCGGTGACCTTCTCACCGAGGAAGTCCTCGGCGGTCTTCTTCATCTTTTCCAGCACCTTGGCCGAGATTTCCTGCGGAGCCATCTTCTTGCCGTCGCTGGTGGCCACCCAGGCGTCGCCATTGTCATGGGCCAGGATGCTGTACGGGACGTGCGCGATGTCCTTCTGCACTTCGGCGTCGGTGAACTTGCGGCCGATCAGGCGCTTCACCGCGTAGAAGGTGTTCTTCGGGTTGGTCACGGCCTGGCGCTTGGCCGAGGCGCCGACCAGGACTTCGCCGTCCTTGGTGTAGGCGACGATCGACGGGGTGGTGCGATCGCCTTCCGAATTCTCGATGACGCGGGCCTTGCCGCCGTCCATGATCGCCACGCACGAGTTGGTGGTGCCGAGGTCGATACCAATGATCTTGCCCATGGGGGAGACTCCTGAGGATGCTTGTTGGTGTCAGTCCGGCCGTTCGGCCGGTGGATGAATACGATGTGGGGGAGGCTCGTGGAACATTCAAGCCGTCTCCCGAACGCTGTGTTCAGCGCCTGGAAAACCTTGCCAGGCATGGCCTGGCACAACCGGGACCGGGCAAAGCCCGGCCTGGTCCATCAATCGGCGGCCACCACCACCAGCGCCGGCCGCAGCAGGCGCTCGTTGAGCAGGTAGCCCTTCTGGAACACGGTCACCACGCTGCCCGGGGCGGCGCCCGGCGTCGGCACCTGGCTGATGGCCTGGTGGTGTTCCGGGTTGAACGGCTGGCCGATGGGGTCCAGCAGGACCAGTCCGTTGTCGGCGGCCACCTTCAGCAGCTGCTTGTAGGTCAGCTCCAGGCCTTCGCGCAGCGGGTGCGGGTCGTCGCCGGCGGCCTTCAGGCCGGCATCCAGGCTGTCGAACACGGGGAGCAGATCGCCCAGCAGCTTCTCGTTGGCGAACTTGCGGGCCTGTTCGATGTCACGGGCAACGCGCTTGCGCTGGTTCTCCAGGTCGGCGCGCTCACGCAGGGCATCGGCCTTGACCTGTTCGATTTCGGCGCGCAGGCGCTCGACTTCGTCGTTGACGCCGGCGGTGGCGGCCGCATCGGCGGCACTCTGCTGGGATTCGATATCTGGCTGTTCGTGGTTCATGTCTGGGTCCCTGGCGGTCAATCTCCGCCTCCACCCACCCTAGTGTGGGCGGGATGCTGCGTTTCAAGCGTCGGATGTTCCCGGCGGGCGGCCGGCTGGCGAAAACGCCGCGCCCAGTACATCGGCGGTAGCCTGGACCAGCGGGATCACGCGGTCGTAGGCCATCCGCTTGGGGCCGATCACCCCCAGCACGCCCAGCACCTGGCCATTGGCCGTGTAAGGGGCAGTGACCAGCGAGACGCCCTGCAGCGGCATCATCCCGGTCTCCTCGCCGATGAAGATGCGCACGCCGGGCGCCTGGATGGTCCGCTCCAGCAGCTGCAGGATCTCGCGCTTGCTGGAGAACAGCTCGAACAGCTCGCGCAGGCGCTCCAGGTCGGACAGGTCCTGCACCCCCATCAGGCGGGTCTGGCCGGCCACCAGCATGTCGTCGGCCGCCGGCTGCAGGGCCTGCTCGGCCAGCTCGATGCTGTGCGCCAGCAGCTGTTCCAGCTCGGAGCGGGCATCGCGCAGTTCCAGCAGCAGTCGGGTGCGGATCTCGGCCATCGGCAGGCCGGCGAAATGGGCATTGAGGTAGTTCGCGACCTGCTCCAGCTGGCCCGGCGCGAACTCCTGCCGGGTCTCGATGACGCGGTTCTGCACCTCGTTGTCGGCAAACACCAGGATCGCCAGCACCCGGCGCCCGTCCAGCGCCACAAAATCGATCTGGCGGAAGGCGAACTGCTCGCGTCGTGGTGCGCTGACCACGCCGACGAAGTGGCTCATCGCCGACAGCAGCTCCGAGGCGCTGCCGAGCAGGGCCTGGGTGCTGCCGCCGCCAGCCAGTTCCTGCCGCAACCGGGCCAGCTCGCCTTCGCCCGGCGGCTGCATCTGCAGCAGGCTGTCGACGAACACGCGGTAGCCATGCGCGGTCGGGACACGCCCGGCTGAGGTGTGCGGCGAGGCCAGCAGCCCCAGGTCTTCCAGGTCACCCAGGATGTTGCGGATGGTGGCCGGACTGACCTCCAGCCCGGCCACGCGCGCCAGCGTCTGCGAGCCGACCGGCTCGCCGTCCTGGATGTAACGCGCGATCAGCGTGCGCAGCAGATGGCGCGCACGCGGGGCAAGCTGGTCGGGAGAACCGTGCATGGAATCAACCTGTGAGACACGGACACTAGATAATGGCGGCGCATCACCTTGGCAAGTCATTGGACCTCCCTCGCCCGCGTGCTAGCGTTGCGCGGCTGCTGATACCCCCTTACCCATGCTCAGACATCTTTCGATCAAGGATTTCGCCGTCGTCCGCGCCACCGAACTGGAGTTCGGGCCAGGCATGACCGTGGTTTCAGGCGAGACCGGCGCCGGCAAGTCGCTGATGGTCGACGCGCTGGGCTTCCTGTCCGGCCTGCGCGCCGACAGCGGCGTGGTCCGCCACGGCGCCGCGCGCGCCGAGCTTTCGGCCGAGTTTGCGCTGGAGCAGCTGCAGGCTGCACGCCAGTGGCTGGCCGACAACGAGCTGGACGACGAGGAGCAGTGCCAGCTGCGCCGGGTCATCCGCGCCGATGGCGGTTCGCGGGCCTGGATCAACGGCCGCCCGGTGACCCTGGCGCAGCTGGGCGACCTGGCCTCGCTGCTGGTGGAGATCCACGGACAGCACGAACAGCAGGCCCTGCTGACGCGCCCGTCGCAGCTGGCCCTGCTCGACGCCTATGCGCGCAATGAGAACGAACGCCGCCAGGTGCGACGCGCCGCCGCGGCCTGGCAGGCATTGGTCGATGAATCGCTGGCGCTGTCGCAACAGGGCGACGTCAGTGACCGGATCGGCTTCCTGGAGCACCAGCTGCGCGAGCTGGACCGTGAAGACCTTGAGCCGGAGTCGATTGCCGCACTCGGCGCCAGCCACCGCCGCCAGGCCCATGCCAGCGCCCTGCTGAGCGCCTGCCAGGCCGCCAGCAACCAGCTCAACGGCGACGACGGCAGCTCCGCGCTGGACCTGCTGCAGCAGGTGCGCCACGAGCTGTCGCGCCTGATTGAGCACGACCCGCGCCTGGGCGAGGTGGATGGCCTGATCGAGAACGCTTCGATCCAGCTGCACGAAGCCCTGTCGCTGCTGGACCGGGTGCATGACGACCTCGACGCCGACCCGGAACAGTTCGAGGAGAACGAGCGCCGCCTCGGCCGCCTGCACGACCTGGCCCGCAAGCACCGCGTGCCGATGGACGAGCTGGGTGCGCAGCGCGAGCGCATGCACGCCGAGGTGGAACAGCTGCGCGGCGCCGACGAACGCCTGCAGCGCCTGGCCGGCGAGATCGACAAGGCCGCCGCCGCCTGGCGCGCACAGGCCGAAGTGCTGACCGCCAGCCGTCGCAGCGCTGCTGCCGAGCTGTCGGCCACCACCACCGGCATCATCGCCGAGCTGGGCATGGGCGGCGGCCAGTTCCTGATCGAGCTGGAACCGCAGGACGCCGGCAAGCCCGACCCGCAGGGCGCCGAGCGCGTGGAATTCCTGGTCGCGGCCAATGCCGGCCAGCCGCCGCGCGCCCTGCGCAAGGTGGCCTCCGGCGGCGAACTGTCACGCATCTCGCTGGCCATCGAAGTGGCCGCGCTGGACCTGGATGCAGTACCGACCATGGTGTTCGACGAAGTCGACTCCGGCATCGGCGGCGCGGTAGCCGACATCGTCGGCCAGAAGCTGCGCGCGCTCGGCGAGAAGCGCCAGGTGCTGTGCGTGACCCACCTGCCGCAGGTTGCCTCCAAGGGCCATGCCCATTACCGGGTCAGCAAGGCCCCGGTGGAAGGCATGACCCAGAGCGCCGTGGAAAAGCTGGACAGCAAGGCGCGCGAGGAAGAGCTGGCGCGCATGCTCGGCGGCGTGGAAGTGAGCAAGGAAGCGCGCGCCGCCGCGCGCAAGCTGCTGCAGGTGTAACGCCGCCCGAGCCGGGCATAGGCCCGGCTTCCGCGCGGTAGTGCCGGCCGCTGGCCAGCAACCCAACACAGGTGGGCGAAGATCGTGAGGTTGCCGGCCAGCGGCCGGCACTACCCCCGTGGCTGCGTCAGGTCGACGTTCTCCACCAGGAAATCAAGAAACGCGCGCACCCGCAGCGGCAGGTAGCCGCCCTGCCCCAGGAACACCGCGTGCACCTCTTCCAGGTCACCGGGGTTGGCCTCTTCCAGCACCGGCAGCAGGCGCCCGGCGGCAATATCCTGCTGCACCTGGAATGCTGCCAGCCGCGCCATGCCCAACCCACCCAGCACCAGCTGGCGCAGCGCATCGCCGTTGCTGGCGCGGGCGTTGCCACTGGGCAGCAGCATGCGTTCGCGCCCGTCCTGCAGCAACGGCCAGCCCTGCATCGCGCGCGCATGGCCGATATCCAGCCGGTTGTGCGACTGCAGCTCCTCGGCAGTGCGTGGCAGCCCGTGCCGCTGCGCGTAGGCCGGTGCAGCCACGATCATCATCCGCGTCGCGCCCAGCCGCCGCGCCACCAGGCTCGAGCTCTTCAGCGGACCGGCCCGCACCGCCACGTCGGTGCGCTGCTCCAGCAGGTCGATCACCTCGTCGTTGAGGGTCAGGTCCACGCCTACCTGCGGATTGCGCTGCAGGAACGCCGGCAGCAACGGCAACAGGAAATGCTGGCCGAACGGCACGTTGGAATTGACCCGCAGGCGTCCACGCGGCTCGGCGTGAGCACTGGCGCAGCGCTCGGCCTCGTCCAGGTCGGCCAGCACGCGCAGGCCGCGCTCGTAGAACGCGCAGCCCTCGGGAGTCAGCTGCAGCTGGCGGGTGGAACGCTGCAGCAGGCGCGTCCCCAGCCGTTGTTCCAGCCTCGCCACCAGCTTGCTGACCGCCGACGGGGTCATCTCCAACGTTCGGGCGGCTGCGGAAAAGCCCCCGGTCTCGATCACCCGCACGAACACTTCCAGTTCGCCGGATCGGTTGATGTCGGAGCGCGCCATGGCAATGAATCCAGTTCACAGATGATTGTCCATGCGCAGTCTAGTTCACAGATAAGTACGGAATCACCATGGCCTTCCCTCCACCCGGGATTGCCCGATGAATCGTTTCAGCCAGTTCGTCACAACCGCATTGATCGGCCTGTCCAGTGCCGCCAGCGCCGCCAGCGACGCCCCTGCGCCACACTGGGTCGCCAGCTGGCAGGCCAGCCCGCAACCGGTCTGGGGCGCGGAATTCCTGTTTCCGACCCTGGTCCCAGCCGCTCTGCAGGACCAGACCTTCCGCCAGACGGCACGTATCAGCCTGGGCGGGCCCCGGCTGCGAGTGCGGCTGAGCAATGCCTACGGCACTCAACCACTGCGGATCGGGGCGGCGAGCGTGGCCGCCCGGGCGGGGGACACCCCGCAGCCGCTCAGTTTCGAAGGCCAGCCCGGGGTACTGATCGGCCCCGGGCAGGAACGGCTGAGCGATCCGCTGCCACTGGCCACGGCTGACCGGCAGGCGCTGCAGGTCAGCGTCTTCGTGCCGGGGCCGATGCCGGTACAGACGTTCCATTGGGAGGGCAGGCAGACCAGTTGGATTGCGCCTGGCGACCAGAGCCAGGCCCAGGCACTGAGCGGGGCCAGCAGCACCACGGCCCGCCTGTTCCTGGCCGGCATCGAGGTCGAGGCGCCGACCAGCGCACGCAGCGTGGTGGTGATCGGCGATTCGATCACCGACGGCGCCACCGCCAGCCTCGACCAGGACCAGCGCTGGACCGACCATCTGGCCGCGCGTTTGGCACCGCAGGGCATCGCCGTGGTCAATGCCGGCATCTCCGGTGGCCGCCTCTTGCGCGATGGCATGGGGGAATCCGCGCCGGCGCGCTTCCAACGCGATGTGCTGGATCAGCCTGGCGTGTCCAGCGTGATCGTGCTGATCGGCATCAACGACATCAGCTGGCCCGGCACCGCCTTCGCGCGCAAGCAGGCGCGGCCCACGCTTGCCGAGCTGCAGGCAGGCTACCGCTCCTTGGCCGAACAGGCCCATCGGCGGGGTCTACGCATCCTCGGCGCCACCCTGATGCCGTTCGCCGGCGCCCTGCCCGGCACGCCGCTGGACGACTACTACCACCCGGACAAGGACGCCCTGCGCCGCCAGCTCAATGCCTGGCTGCGCACCGACGGGCCGTTCGACGCGGTGATCGACCTGGACGCGGCCCTGCGCGATCCGGCCGATCCGTCACGGATGGCCGCTGCCTACGACTCCGGCGACCACCTGCATCCGGGTGATGCGGGGAACCGGGCGATGGCCGAGGCGGTGGATCTGAAGATCCTGCTGGGTCGCAAGGGGTCAGAGCCCTTTGCTCGTGCAAAGGGATCCGACTCCGCGGGGCGCCCGGGCTCAGAGCCCTTTCCTGAAGGGAACAGGCCCTGACCCCAGCAACGAAAAACCCCGGGCAGGCCCGGGGTTTCGTCGCATCTGGCTGGCCGGATCGGCTTACTTGCGCTTCTTGCGCACGTACAGCACCAGCGAGTGCTCTTCCAGTTCGTAGCCGTGGTCGGCTGCGATCTTGCGCTGCAGCTCCTCGATCTCATGGCTCTCGAACTCGATGATCTTGCCGCTGTCCACGTCGACCATGTGGTCGTGATGGCCGCCACGGTCAAGCTCGTAGACCGCCTGCCCGCCCTCGAAATTGTGCTTGAGCACGAGGCCGGCGGCCTCGAACTGGGTCAGCACCCGGTACACCGTCGCCAGGCCGATCTCGTCGCCATGCTCCAGCAGCTGGCGGTAGATGTCTTCGGCGGTCATGTGGTGCTGGGCATTGCGCTGCTCGAGCAGCGCCAGGATCCGCATCCGCGGATGGGTCACCTTCAGGCCGACTTTACGCAGGTCGTGGGTTTCCATAGGTCTCCGTTCATTGGCGATTTAGCGCCAGCTGCCTCGGATTGGGTCGCGGTGGCACGCCGGGAGTGTATCATCGGTTTGATTTCCCCAACCGCCAGTCCCGATGCGCAATCTCCTGTTGGTCGCCGCCGTCGCCCTGTCCACCACCGGGTGCGGCATCATCTACAAGCAACCCATCTATCAGGGCAACCTGATCCGGGAAGATGCCGTGGCCAAGCTGCAGGTCGGGCAGAGCAAGCAGCAGGTCACCGCGCTGCTGGGCACCCCGTCCATTCCCGATCCGTTCCACGCCCAGCGCTGGGACTACACCTCCAGCCAGCGGGTGAACCGCCTGGGACGTACTGAAGTGAAGAACTTCGTGGTGTTCTTCGAGAATGACACCGTGACCCGTTGGGAAGGCGATTACTTCCCGGGCAACGACAAGGCACTGGCCCAGCAGACCGTGCGCCAGTTCGGCCGCAACCTGCCGAAGGACAAGAAGAAGAAGGGCCGCTGAGGCCCCCTGCCCGTCCCCACGGACGGGTTGCGGGCATCAACCGCCGAGCGCGCGGCGCCGGCGGTTGTCCTTGGGGTCGGCCAGCAACGGGCGTAGCAGCTCAATGCGGTCACCCTCCAGCAACACCTGCTGCGGGCGCGCCAGTACGCCATGCACGGCCACGGCCGGGCATCGGTCACTGCCTTCCAGCGCGGCGGCGGCAATGGCATCGGCCACGGTCGCGCCCTCCTCCAGCTGCAGCCGGCGCGACAGCACCTGCTGCGGCCAGGCCAGCACCACCTCGACCTCGATCATCGCTCAGGCCTCGTCGGCGACGCGGACGAAATCATTGACCATCCGATCGGCCAGACCCTGGAAGCCGATCGCCAGGGCCGGCCCCAGCAGGCGCGAGCTGGGCTCGAATTCCAGGGTCAGGGTGACCTTGCAGGCGTCCTCGGCCAGCGCATGGAATTCCCAGCGGCCGTGCAACTGCTTGAACGGGCCATCGCGCAGCTGCATGTCGATGCTGTGCGGGCGCTGCAGGGTGTTTTCGGTCTGGAACCAGGTGCTGAACGAACCCAGGCCCAGGTCCAGGCGCGCCACCAGCCGGTCCTCGCCCTGCTCCAGGATCTGGGCAGCCGAGCACCAGCGGAAGCGGCGCGGATAGGCCTGGACATCGTTGACCAGGTCGAACATGCGCGCGGACGAATGTTCGACCAGGGCGCTGCGGCGGATAGTAGGCATGAATACAGGACGTTTCGGCAATCGACCGGGCGGGCCCGAATCGGAGACAATACGGAAATGAGCAAGAACAGCGGCAAGGATAAAGCAAAGAGCGCGACGGCCAACAAGACCATCGCGTTGAACAAGCGTGCCCGCCACGAGTACCACATCGAAGAACGCTTCGAGGCCGGCCTGGCACTGCAGGGCTGGGAGGTGAAGTCGATCCGCGCTGGCCGCGGCAACATCATCGATGCCTACGCCTACGTCAAGCACGGCGAGATCTTCCTGATCGGCGCCCAGATCACCCCGTTGATCCAGGCCTCCACCCACGTGGTGGCCAACGACCGGCGCGAGCGCAAGCTGCTGCTGCACCGGAGCGAGATCGACAAGCTGGTCGGCAAGGTCGAGCGCGATGGCTACACCATCGTGCCCACCGCGATGTACTGGAGCAAGAACAAGATCAAGCTCGAAGTCGCGCTGGCCAAGGGCAAGCAGACCCACGACAAGCGCGATGCCGCCAAGGACCGCGACTGGGCGATCGAGAAGCAGCGCGTGATGCGTCGCGGCAACCGCGACGCGTAAGGCCGCTGCGCATCACCCTGTAAAGCCGGGCCATGCTCGGCTGCCTTGGTTTTCTGTAGAGCCGAGCCATGCTCGGCTTCGGTAAGAAAAGCAGTCGAGCATGGCTCGGCGCTACAAAAGGCGGGTCACCCCGCCAGCATGCCCTGCCCGCGCATGCGCGGCGCCAGCGCCGCGTGCATCACCGCCAGGTGCATCACCACCGCCAGTTCCGGCGCGTAGCGGTCATCGCCTTCCCGCCACTGCTGGGCCAGCTGCGCGGCATCATCGGGCAGCAACGACAGCAACTGGGCATCATCCAGCGCATCGGCGGCGCCCTGCAGCTGGCGCGCCAACTGCCGCGACTGCCACACGTGCACGCCAATACTGAGACTGGCCAGCGACATCAGGACCACGGCCAGCCCGTGCTCGAACCACTGCGACAGCACTTCCGGCCCCCACAGCAGGGCCGCCAGTACGGCCAGGCCCGGTAGGCGCCAGCCGAGCCAATGGATGCGACCGCGCTGCGACCAGTGCACCACCACCGCGCTGGCGACCAGTGCCGCCGCGGCCGTGGCCGGCAACTCCGTCACCCAGGTGGCCGCCAGCAGCACCGCCAGCACGGCCCAGACCCAGCCGGGCGGCAACGCGCGCCGCTGATAGTCGGCACCGACCGGCCCGATCAGCTGTCGCAGGCTGCGTTGTTGGCTTGCATCGGTCACCCACAGTCTCCGTGTCTGTCCTGGCTCGGATGGTCGTCGCCAGTGTGTCGCAAATTCGTGCCAATGACGTTACCAATCCGCTATGACGGTGGCTCTACAACGTGTTGTGGATTGCAAAGGTGACTGTTCAGCTGTTTTGCCGTAGCATTGCAACCGTTGGGCAGGCCCTGACCGTGGCAACGCGGGATCGGCCCTGTACCTTGCAGCACTGTAGAAACCGGGGGTGCATTGGTTTCGACGGGGGTTGTGAAGTCGCCTGGCGCATGCCGAGGGGGTAGCTTTCCTCGTAAATCCAGCTGCAAAACTCTAGTTGCCAACGACGACAACTACGCTCTGGCCGCTTAAGGCCTAAGCCTCGAAGCCGCTTGTGTCCATGCTCGCGGTGTAGAGTCACTATCATGGAATCGCGCTGGGTGGCTGCCTGTCAGTCCGGCACTAGAACACAACAGGCTGGTTCCCGGATGCGCTTTGCACGCCGTGCTGTTCGGGGACGAGATCCAACGGTGAGCTAAGCATGTAGTGCTGGGGATGGAGTGCCTTCGGACGGCGGTTCAATTCCGCCCACCTCCACCATTTGTAAGCAGTTCAGCTGTATCTTGCTGATTCTGTTGGGTTTTGGCAGGGCGCGATACCGAAAAACGATCTTTCCAAAAGGATCTTTTGAGGTATCGCCCCTTGCCCAAGCCCTATCTTCTACGCCGACCTAGCGGACTTCATGTCCGCTTTCTTGTTCCTGTAGACCTGCGCGAGGCTATCGGCTCACGCTTCTTGGTCCGCCGCCTTCCCCCATCTGCTGTTGACCTTGCCCGCCTCGTCGCGGCCCGCATGGCTGTGGCACTCTCCGAAGCATTCGAGCGCTGGAGAGGTAGCCGCATGGATGACAAGGATAGAGAGGACCTGCTGAAAGTCGTCAGCGGCTCCATCAACCAGTGGACCGGAAACATCCAGCTGCCGAATGGGACTAAGCTCACCGGTCTGAACGTCAATGGGCGAGAAGATGCTCAAGCACTTCTGGAAACGATCAGAGGCTTGGCGTTGCCTGGGCTCTCGGTTGTGGGACTGCCCAATGAACCCGCCAGCGCAGATTTCACGCTATCCGACCGCATCGCCCTGTATCTGGCCGACCTGAGGAATGCCAAGACCTCACCCGGCAATCTTCTAGATAGTGAGAACACGCTCATCATCTTCCAAGAAGTCGCAGGACCTGATCTGCTGATGTCGAAGGTCGGGGAAGCTCAAGTCAGAGCGTTTCTGACGGGTCTCCATCACTGGCCAAGCAATGCCAGGAAGAAGAGTGACTATAAAGAGCTGACTGCACCACAGATCATGGCCAAGGTCAGGCAGCAGAGAGATAAGGGCATCGTTGTTGCCGGTCTCTCAGATCGGACCCTCGGAAAGCACCGAGACCGCCTTGCCAGCTTCTTTAACGCACAAGTGGCCAGCGGCATCATCGCGCGCTCGCCCTTGGACGGGATCAAACGGCAGAACTCGGCACAATCTGTGGCTGCCCTGCCCCGCCGTCAGTTCACGATTGAAGAGATCAACAAGATCTTTGAGCCTGAGAATTTCCTGCCCTGGGCTAAAGGGCGACCTGATCGCTACTGGGGCGTGCTGCTGGCGGCAGGCACCGGGGCGCGAGTGAACGAAGTTGGCCAGCTCTATACGGAAGATGTTGCAGAAGTGAACGGCATCTGGGGGATCCACATCCGCGCCGTCCATCGCGACCAGAAGCTGAAGAACGCCAACTCGCTGCGCTTCATTCCACTACATCCCCGCCTCTTGGATGCTGGGATCCTCACCTATGCCCGTGATGTCATGGAGGCTGGCCATGAGCGCCTGTTTCCTCACTTGCCTTGGCACAAGAAGGCAGGCTACGGGGATGCCCTCGGAGATCAGTTCCGCGCCTATCTTGTTGGCTTGGGCATGATGCAGCCAGGCATGGGCTTCCACTCGTTCAGACATACCGCGAGCACCCGGCTTCTCTATGCGGGTGTGCTTAGCTCTATTGCCGCTGCCATTACGGGGCACAAGGCGCATATGCCCGGCGAGCTCGGAACCTATGTAGATGTGCCCACGCTCCAATCGCGCGCAGATGCCGTTGCGCTTCTCCCCATTCCCGAAGGTTTGCCGGTCTATCAGCCTGGAGAGGCAGCGCAGTCTCTCAGGCAAGCGCAACTCAGAGCGAAGCGGAGGGCGGTCAATGCAGCTGCACGTGAACGAAAAGCGGTCGCTCTTGCCAAAAGCGCGCGCTCCACGACGCCAACAAGTCGCATGAGGAAGCCATCAAAGGCGTCGTAGCGCCCGGGGAATCTCGGTGACAATGATTAGGCAACGCCATCAACCACTCTAGGCGCTCAAGATTTGGGGTCGGAGCCTTGCGATCAACGCAAATAATGTTTTTATGAGAGCTCCCAAACGTTAGGAGCTCCATATGCCGTTAGAAAGAAAGCTGGCTATCGCTAGTCGAGTGCTATGCCCTTTGATTGCCCAAGACCGGACACGAGACACGCAAGAGCGGATCGAGGACATCATCCACGCCCTCGAAATCGCGGACGAATTGATCAACCGATGCATGGCTCCAAAGCCCCCGGCTGACGACCACACTCTGAAACCTGCCGTTAGGGTTAGAGAAGCCGTGGTAGAACGCGATCAGGTGCAGCTCAGCGACATGATTTCAGAGCGCCGTGGCGCAGTGTCAAAGCCCACTCGCGGACCTACCTACCACTGAGTTTTCGAAACGAGGTTGGTTGAAGCCCCGGCTCGCCGGGGCCTTCGCTTGTCTGTCAGTGCAACCGTGCTCCAGGATCTCTGACAGGATTCATTACGAGCAAGGGGTCCGCTGGAATAGGGCCTTCAGGAGCGTCAATGGGCTCATCCTCCACCGGATATCTACGCAGCAGCACTTCACTCCAATTCTCCAGCTGCGACAACGACTCGCCTGTTCGACGGTTGTAGTCTTCCTGAGCCTTGGGTCCGGTGGCTTCGTGAGCGCGTTGATACTCCTCGCGTCCCAGCTCAACAGCCCGAACCCGGCGCGCCCGACGCCGCGACCAGTCTGAGCGATTCAGTAGTCCTGGACGTGGGTTCTGGCTTTCAAAGTTCTCCAAGGCAAATTCTGCTTGGGCCAATACGTGCTGGGCACGATCTTCAGCTTTCAGCCTACGCTTGAAGCGAAGAGCATCCCGCTTCAACTTCTTCAGTCGCGCGAGCAGCTCTTCGAAGTCGCCACGGAGCCTGGGCGCCGCGACATGAGTAGATATCAAGGCAGCACTGTTGCGCAGCAACCTTCGCGTGAATTTGAGCCTATCTCGCAGTGCCTCTATCCACGCCTCGGCCCACATCTCCAACACTTCCTTCAGGGCCTGCTTGGATGCTGTGGCCTGCCGTTGCCGCGCCCCTTCATCGGCAACCGCCCCAACCGGCATGACTTCCCTCGCCACGTTACCCAGACGAGTCTCTCCACCAGGAGACAGCATTGGTTGCGTGACAGGGCGCAGTGGAACCTGGCGCGAGCCAACCGGCACGGCTTGATCGGATGCGGCTTCCATCAATCTGCCCTCTCCTGCCATCTGGGCCACGGCGCGATCCCAAGCAGCGCTGTTGGCCTGGGCAATTCTGTCATTGCCCTGCTTGAGGACTGTATCGGCGCCTCGGCGATGCAGCGCCGTCGCATCTTTGCCCATATGAAGTCCTGGAGCACGGGAAAGCTCCGCCGCTGTAAGCTCATCCCCTTGCTCTGCAGCCTCAGCGGCCTGATCTTTCAAGCTACGGTGATCGACACGGGCCGAGACACCGGCTGCGGCCAGGTGAGCATTGATGGCGTCCCCCACCATCTGGCGAATCCACTCCACTTCACCTCGACCCGAAGGTCCGCCGTCTAATTCCCTCGTCTTGTCCTTCAGCCCCTCTGCGTCAACCCGCCTTGTAGTCGCCAAAATATGAACGTGGTAGTTAAGCCCGTCAGCGGTCTGCGGCTCATGGATGCTGGATTGGACAGCGAACCTGTAACGCTGGACCAAGCAGCGCGATATTTCAGCTGCGAGGTCTGAACGCTGCTCATTGCTCAGTTCGTGTGGCAGCGCAACTTCGAATTCCCTAGCGACCGTGGCGTCTTTTCGGCGCTCCGAAGCCTCGGCTGCAGGCCAAAGCTGTCGGGGATCGAAAGCCCATTCAGGCGCTCCATCCGGCGCCAGGCAGCGGGTTTCGACAACGCCCCCACGCCTTCGGTAATCGTGCCGTAGACCGGTGCGGGCATCGATGATAAGCAGCCCCGCCCTGTAGGCGGCGGCGGTAGATGCGTGACCCTGGGCACGACTGAATGTCTTTACTCTTGTGTGATAGATGGCCATTAACGCTCCTTTTTCTTGGCCCCCGCCCTTGCCTTTATGCCTACGTTTTAGGCTTTGGCAAGCGCTTTTTTAGGGGGTCAAGGGGCACAGCCTCTTGCGCACGCATTGCCCGAAGGGCAATGCCTAAGTGCGCTCTTGCTATCGCCTTGCTGTCTGCTTTGGTCCTACTCCCGACGTGTATTGCCAAGTCTGGCCATGCCGAAAAGCACGCGGCGACGCGCCGCAGAATGTGACATACATCAAACTATTGAACAGATGGGCTGCCTGAGGCAGGATCTCATGACTGAAGGGCGCATCAGCCAGGGAATTTTCAGGGGGGAGGTAAAACTTTGCAGGAGGCGTCAAGAAGCCCGGCACATGTATCTGTCGGGATGATAGTTGTGGCACAGGATGAAAACGGCCAATAGATATGCCGACATCTACGCCCGCGCGATTAATGAAGATCTCACGTCAGCCGCTGCTGACTAATACGGCGCACGGATAATGCGCCGCCCAACTTCGCATGAGCAGAATACGTATCTAGGAGAACAAGCGTGTCTAGCCCGTTCCAAGATGTCACACCCCGCATTACTGGAAATCCGAAGGTCAGAGAACCGCAACAAGGAGCCTATGAGGCGCTAGCACAGCATGTAGCTGACGGTGCGGACATAAGAGAAGTTAGCGTAGTACTGCCAGTGGGTTGCGGAAAGTCAGGAACTATAACGCTCACTCCATTTGCGTATAAATCGAAGAGAGCATTGATCATCGCTCCCGGCGTTGCGATTGCGACGCAGCTGGCAGCTGATTTCGACTTTAGTAGCGAGAAGCTATTCTATGCACGCTGCGATGTGATGGATGGCCCTAATTATCCAGAGCCAGTGGAAATAAGAGGCACCGATGCAAATCGAAGTGACCTTGACGCCGCACACGTTGCTATTACAAACATCCAGCAGATTTCCGGCGATGGGAACAAGTGGTTGCGAACGCTTCCTGCCGACTTCTTTGACCTGATCATTTTCGACGAGGGCCATCATAGCGTTGCAGCAACCTATGAGGCCCTGAAAGCAAAATTCCCTGCAGCCTCGGTCGTGAACTTCAGCGCCACGCCTCTTAGAGCTGATGGCCAGATGATGAGCGGCCCCGTCGTTTACTCATACCCAATCTTCAAGGCGATCAGAGCGGGCTATGTTAAACAGCTAAAAGCAATCCAACTCAATCCGAAGACCTTACGCTATGTCAGGCGACCGGGTGATTCGGAGGTGGAAGTCTCCCTAGATGAGGTCCGTCGCCTCGGTGAGGAGGACGCGGATTTCCGCAGAAGCATCGTAACGTCCGAAGAAACGCTGAATACCATTGTCGATGCGTCCCTCCGAGAGCTCGACCGACTCCGCAACTTGACAGGCGAGCCACGCCTAAAGGTAATCGCCTCGGCGTTGAATTATGAGCATTGCATTCAGATTGTGGAGGCTTATCGCGCACGGGGAAGGAAGGCCGACTTTGTGCATTCCCGCGAGAGTAAAAAGAATGACCAGGTCATGCAAAGGCTGGCGAATCATCAACTGGACGTGATCGTACAGGTCAGAAAACTTGGTGAAGGTTTTGACCATCCGTTCCTGTCGGTAGCGGCGGTCCTTAGCGTGTTCTCCAACCTGTCTCCATTCGTCCAGTTCGTTGGGCGAATCATGCGCGTAATCAAGCAAGATGCGCCTGGGGACGTTCTAAACCAAGGCAGCGTGATCTTTCATGCGGGCGGCAACATCGCCGCCAGGTGGGGAGACTTCCAGCAGTTCAGCGAAGATGACCAATCCTTCTTTGACCAGCTTCTACCTCTTGAAGGCTTGGATCCAGCAGATCCCACCGAGGTCCGTGAGTATGCACCTCGCGACACTACCAATGGAAAGCCCGAGGTCAGGGAGCAATCCGAGGTGGAATTGCAGGAAATCCACCTACTAAAGCAGGAAGAGGAAGACGCCATTCGCGTGTTGAAACAGAGCGGAATAATCCCTGCAGACTTTGATCCTGCCACCCAAGCCCTCAAGCCCATCGCTGTTCCTAAGGCAGCAAAGCGACAGGCCGCCAGAGACGCTCTTAACGAGCTTATTCAACTCCACGCAGGGCGAATTCTAAATGAGCGCGGAATTAAACATGGCGGGCGAGAGTTGGATCACAGACGGCTTGGTCGCGACAACTACGTAGTGGTAGTCACCTCTCTCAACGAGGCGGCGAACACCTTGGTCGGCCGGAAGCCAAAGGAAAGAAGTGAGATGTCACAGGTGGAACTGGACACCATTCGGGGGCAGTTTGACGCCCTTACAGCAAGCGTTTGCAGGAAGCTGTTCGATGGCGACTAAGTCCTTGATAGTCTCAACAATGGTAGACAGGGCGAAGAAGGCCCACAACTGCCAAGCTAACAGTAAACATAGAATCGAACGCGGAGACATTCGACTAGGGGTGCGAAAAGACCGGGGCTGGGATCGATACTGTGTTGCTTGTGCGCAGAGCATGATCGAGCGCGGCCTATTGCGACTGGGAGAGCTCAGCAAGTTGGAGCCTGAGGAAAGCGAAGACTAAAAGGCAACATAGGCCCATCCTTCCGCGCATGGAGGATGGGCCAGTCTGCTTTCCTGCCTAGCTGCATTCGCTGGATTTGGGGCTGCTTAGATGCTGCGCGTTTCAGTAAGCCAAGCTTTCATCCTAGCGAACCATTCATCCCTCTCAGTCTCATTGACAGCTGTGCTCTTGAGCCAACGGTCAGAGTGACGCACGAAGGGGACCAGCCAGAGCGGATGAACAACGTCACGCACCTGGACTTCCAGGCGATGGGTGACCACTCCCTTGTAGTTGTATTCCCCAGTGCGGATGGCGAGCACTTCAGATCGCCGCAGATAGCGCTCTCCCTTCCCAGGGTCCCGAACCCAGATGGCATCCCTGCCCAGGTCCAAGGCAATGTGATCATGGGATACCGTGGGTTCGAACTCTTCAGGCCTATGCTTCTTCAGTTTGGGCGTTCGGCGACGGAACAGCCACGGCAAACCCCACAACAGCGCAAGGGGCCAGAAGACCAGCTGCCCGAACAGCATCAGCCCGAAGACTGCCCCGTCAGCCGTCGTGCCCTCTTCGAACACCACACCGCACAGCCACCACAGCGCGAGACCGGTGATGATCCAGCGGATGACCTTGAACAAGGTCCACATACGAGCTTCCTAGCTTTGGTTGGCGGCCTTAAATTCAGCGACGATCTACGACGGTCCAAGTGCCATCGACCTTGTCGATGACGAAAGTGCCGACAAGCTGCTGTTGCTCAATGCGAGTGCCCAACTGATATCGCGCGATTCCGGTCACACTGCACGCATAGCCCGGGCTGTCACCTCGGACGCACTCGCCCACCTTGAGACGCTCAAAGGTCATCGTCGTTCCTGTCGCTTCCTTGAAATATGCGGTCAGCGCTTTCTCAACATCGCCATTGCCAGGCCCGCCAGAACAAGCGACCAGCAGCGCAGAGAGGGAAACCATCCAAAGCTTCTTCATGTCAGCTCCTTGATCAGTCGATGAGTAAGCAGTGACTGCCCGGATTCGTTGCAGCACCAGGAAGGACTTCGCTATCAATCACTGACCCGGCTTTGTTGATTACGATGACAATCTGGCTGGGCCGGGCGGACGAGTCTTCATCGCGCTCTCCCAGATACGCCAACGCCACAGCACTCCTGAAGTCGTAGACCTTGCCGAAGCCCACCACGCTATGCGCTTTCGGAGGCAGCAGAATGGACTTGCCATTCAACTTGATAGCGCGCTTGTAGTCCCGGCCTTCCACAGGGTCGATGCGGCCGATGCTGGTTCGGATGGGGCCAGTAGGCGTTGCGGAGCCATGACCCGTGGCCCAGATGAACTCGGAGACCTTGGGATGCACCACCCCAGCCGCCTTGAACTGACCGCTCTGCAACTGACATGACAGGCTGGGCGCAGCCCCAGCAGAAGCGGCGAACGCCAAGAGACCCATCAATGCCCAGCACTTCATATCCATACGACTGCCTCCCGACCGGTTTTGCGTTGAACGCAAATGACCGGCTAAGCTTATGCCGTCAAACTCTGGAGAGTCAACGTGTTTGTTTCTGCCGGATGCCCGCTCCTCAGCCCACGCCTACAGCCCTCGGTCATCGCCTACGCGCAGCACGCGTCGCCAAAGGCTGGACCCAAGCTCAGCTAGGGGAAATGCTCATGGGCGTGGATGACTCAAACACGACGGCCCCTCGTATCAGTAGATATGAACGCGGGATGCACAAGCCCGACTTGGAGACCATCGAGAAGCTCGCGGAGCTTCTGGACCTTCCTGCAGCCTACTTCGTGGCGGCATCGGATGTTGTGGCTGAGGCAATCCTAGTGCTATCGCAACTAGACGGTCCCAAACAAGCAAAGGCCTTGCAACTGTTGAAGGCTCTAGCGAATAAGTAAACCGCAAGAAACCTTAGAGCAGAGGAGTTTATGGTGCTACATCAGGGAACGAAACGGGAACGCTTGCGAAGCTTCATTTCCAAAACTCGTATTAGCCTAGCTATTTGGTGGGCAAGCAAACGCAAGAAAAAAGACCCGTCCCCACCGAAGCGAGGGAACGGGCCGCTCCTCTAACAGTTTCGCCAGCGCTGAAATTACCTAAAGTTCACCGCGCTTCCGTCAGGCTCAGCCTTTCTCACGTGCCAAACAACTCTGCGGCGCCCCCTCGTTATTCCGACGTAAGCGAGCCGCAGCGCCTCATCCGCGCACGCATCATCGTAGCTGTAGCCGGGATACATTCCGCTGACCCTATAAATTAGGTTGCGAAGAGGATGCGGGCTCCCCGCCCTGCAATCATCAATCATGAAGGCAACATCAGCCTCTAGGCCTTTAGCTTTATGATATGTGCTAATGGCTAATCCAGGGTAATCCTTTGCCTTAAAAGCGCTGCGAAGCGCCTTTGATATCTCGCCAGAACGCGTCATTACAATCAGGTGATCTTTGTGCTTGCTCTTCATCTTCAGCGCAAGCGCATACTGTGCACCGACTGCTTTCACAAGGTGGTCAAGCGCCTCTTTATCCGTGGTTCGTGCCTTAGGCTTACCATACTCAATCAACTTGACACCGTGATCACCTTCACTCGTGGCGATCTGTGCACGACAGATCTTCTCCACCTTTGAAGTGACCTTGCTAATGAGCCGTTCCGAGTCCCGGATGATCTGGTCGATAGAGCGAAAATTGGCGGTGAACTTAAGTTGTGGGGCTGGCCCCAATTGGGAGTGGGCGGGGAAATACTTCTGGAAGTCAATGAACAGCTGAGGCGAGCTACCCCGCCACCCATAGATAGACTGCCAGTCATCGCCGATTGCCATGATGCTTACAGGAAGCCCCACATTGTCGGCCAGTATCCGTCGCTGCATGGCCTTTATCCATGCGGCAATCTGAGGAGAAATGTCCTGGAACTCATCGATCAGCAGATGACGCATGGACTGCATCTTTGATGGAGAAAACCTAATCGAACTAGCTTCTCTAGTCATTGCTAGAAAGACTTGATTAAAAGTGTGCAGGCGAGATTCTTCCATGCACCGCCGCAGATGTGGCCAAAAGCGTGCCAAGGCGCCAATGAAGTCAGCGGTGACTCCAGCGACCTGAGGGGCGGGAAGTTTGGCGATCAATTCGGCGACCTCGAATCCGTGGCTCTCAATGAACGAGCCTTGGGCGTACAGCGCCTCGAAAATCTGGAGCGACGACAGCTCCCCTTGAATCTTCAGAGGGAAGATCGGCGCATCACCCAACTTATCGTTAGCTCCGGATATCGTCAGCCACTTTTGCCGAAGCCGGAACGCGGCGACATCCTCGTGTGATCTAAGCAAGATATAAGGGGTTTCGGCATATCTTGAAATTATCTTAAGCTTGCTGTTAACGGCAAGGGCTATGGATACAGGTTTCTTTCCTACCAGCGCCTCACGACCCTTGGTGTCCACAGCGTGGTGAATATCCAGCACAATTGGAATTCCAGTCGCGGCTTCGCGCCCATCAGCATATATGCTGTTGCTTCCAATGCTGGCCTTGATCTTAAAGTCACCCGTCTCGACCCCATCGAATGGCCAGCCATCTACTGCCCACGCAGATTCGACCAATCGGCGAACTTGGTAGTCACGCTCGCTGGCGTATGAGAGCTGATAGTCTTTGAGATCTTCTCCGCCACGATCCGAGCGCCTTACAGCCAGTTCACTCTTCAAGATCGACAGAATTTTCTCCCGAAAGATATCGTCATCATTAAAGAGGGAAATATAGGCCTCTCTCAACACGCTCGACTGAGCGTCGTTTAGTTTTGAAGCGCCTATTGGGTTGTCAACTGAAAACTCATCGACAGGTCCGTCGCCCGCCTTTCCACCATTATAGAAATCGAAGAACTGGCGCCCAGGGAAAGGAACAGACGCTAGACCATACAAGACGGAGTGGAATGTCCTGACTCGATTCTTAGCCCACTCATCGTCAACATTGCGCCCCCAATGACGCATCACCTTCACAAGCGACCTGCACAAGTCCGCGCAGGATGCTTTCGTGAAGGAAATGACGGTCAACTGCTCGTCAGGAATCTGCAAATGAACCAGCATGAAGACCACCCTTAAAACCAAGGTAGTCGATTTACCCGATCCAGCCCCTGCCGAGATACAAGTAGCCGGATGATCGGCCAAAATCATGTCCCATTGCTCGTCTGTTGGCGGACTCACCACCTTCGCTTTTACTGCCGCAGCCACCTCGGCTCGCATTGCCGCCTCGACGGGCCCCACAACAAAGGGAAACGGCCCGTACAGGCCTTGATCGACTGGCTTCGGTGCAGGTGCAGGCAAGTCCTCCACTCGGTAGATCAGTTGGCCGTCCTCAAAACCCTTGTTGTAGCCCGAGGAATGCCCATCTTCATATCCATTCCTGAAGCCTAGACGCCTAGCTTCGCCCTGCAACTGGTCAATGTGTTCGCGAATTACTAAGGCAAGAAGACTCGTTCCCCAACGTTTCAATTTGAGGAGAATTTCCTGAGAGAAAGGAGGCATAGAGATCCAACACTTCTTGACAGCTGGTCACACTACCAGAATCAAAGAAGGCGCCCAATACCGGCATTTTTATGACGCAAACTGGACAGGGCGCCGGACAATTGGCGCCTAGGCAAAAGGGTTGTCAACCTAATCCAGGGACACGCTCGTAACGATAGAACCAGACGTAAAGCTGCTGTTTGCCTGCGACCTATAGGCCTACATTTTAAAAAGATTGCTTACCCTCACGTTTTTTTGCTCGACCATCTCAACAAGTTCAGCAATCTTAGATCTATCGATAACAGAATCCGTGAGCGTTACCAGAAGCTCATTATCACCCCCAATAACCAAAAGCTCAACTGAGTATTTTTCGTACATATAATCATACTCCGGATCTTCAGTCTTTTTTTCCACAAGCGCCAATTTATAGCTCTCATCGACACCCTCATAATCTGCAGAATACTGCCTAAAAGATCGTGAGGGATTGAAAATAAGATCGGAATTGGCATCCTTCCTTACCTGCTTCCACGTTATCTGGCCGCCACGAGTTCTATCAACAATTTGATTGAACAGCCTTTCGTACTTATTCACAGATCTTCCTCGCAATGGGACTTGTAATCTTCTATACCTTCATTAACCAACGATAGATCACCTTCCTTCAATGACTTCCTAAGGCGTCTAATCGTTCGGCTCTTCGCGGTCCAAAACAGTAAATAGCCACTCGGCAGATTATTGTCAAGCGCAACCAACTTTCCCCTAGAAGCATCTGATAAAGGTATCGCATCGCCGGGGATAGCCTGAACCGCAGAAATAATGGTTCTCATTCTATTTCTTCTGCGACTAGCTACGACAGCCGCGCGAACCGACCTTATCAACAGCATCGAAACTATCGAAATTACCAGTGAAGCAATTGACGCCCAAGACGCCAGCTCATTTAGCTCCATCCCAGCCTCCACTCGGCTTTGCCTCGTCCTTTGAAGGACAGCATAACGCTTGGGCGCGCCCATAGTCGAAGGGCCCTACTGTGTTGCGGAAGTCCTTAGCTCGCACCCTGACCCGGCCTCAACGGTGACAGGAAGCCAGGCCATGCGGCGCGCCGCATGCTAGCAGCGGCTACAGGTCTGGCAATGTGAGTGGACAGATGGACCTCCCGCTCGCATCTAGAGCATGCGGAGGCGTTTGAAGCCTGGGTCCAACCCGAGGGAAAGAGAGGACTGACGACCTAGCCCCCCCCTTGGGAACCCCCGTGAGGACGACGAGCACGCAGAGTACGCTAGGACGCGAGAACCTTGAGCACGCGCCCCCACCCCAAGCGACTGATATCAAAGAACATTTTTTCCAAGAGTGCGCGGAAACGCGCATCTCAATGATTCATGAAACGTTGTTTGTTGCATTCATGGCGACTCTGGCGTAGCTTTCAGCTATCTAAGACGCTCAGTTGCGCGCGTCTAGTTACCTTGCTCTTTGGAGCCTGAAGACGCAAATTGTCGACCAGTTGATAGGGAATTGCTCGATGTCCACGATGAAGCAAGCAGTGGCACGGCGCGTAAACATGTCGGAACGCGCCGAACATCAACGGCAAATCCACTTCGCCGGAGTGGATGACGCTTGGATTTGGAATCGCAAGAAGAACAATGGCTTTTCAACTGTACCGAGGACGCTGCCGATTGCCATGCAGGCAGCAGACGAACAGTCCAAAGGCCAGCCGCCTGGGCATGTTCTTTTTTGCCTTTGGGCGCGAGCGCCGGATCACCCGGTTCTTGTAATCGACAATCCGATCACGTTCGCCGCAGAGGCGGGCTTCACCGGACCCAGGGCAGTAGACACCTGGCGTCGGCGCATGAAGCGGCTGCAGGAGTTGCAGCTCATCGTGGCTAAAGCCGGACCGGCAGGTGATTTCCACTACGTTCTGCTGACGAATCCAAACTCGGCCGTTGAGTGGATGAGATCAAATGGAAAGATCCAAGACGTGCTCTACAGCCGCTTCTGGGATCGACTGTCCGAGGTGGGCGGACTCAGTGAGATGGATGCAATTCACGCTTACTGGGCTAAGACGACGGCAAAAGAGGACCCGCCGAGCCTCCCTCCGCCACCACCTACCGATGTACCAACTGAATCGGCACCTACGAAGGTGAAGGCACGGAAGAGCAAACCCAAAAGCTGAGAGAAATGATGCCCAAGCACACCCCAGGGAGGAACCATGCTTAAGACAACAGTGATCGGCATTCGTCGCCAGCTCGCCCGGCGGATGTCGTGAAAGAGAAGACCCCCGATCAGCCTCGTTTCTCAGGCCAGACTGATCGGAGGTCATGGCGGGCACCCTCAAGTGCCCTGAGCAGGGTTTCCCTTGCCCAGGGCTCAATTGTAACGCGGCCGCGCCCCTTACACATGACTGGGGCAGCAGCCAACTAGCCGACATCGGCTGAGGAAAAAGCAATGACCAAGAAGCCTTCCAACTCCGGGCAGCCCTGGACCCCTACGCAGGTCAAGCAACTCAAAGAGCTTGCGTCAGGGAACACCCCTACCCGGGTCATTGGCCTGAAAATGGGGCGCTCGCCCGAGGCAATCTACGGCCAGGCGAGCAAGGCAGGGATCTCGCTGAAGCCTACCAACCAAGCTCCCTACGGCACTAAGAAGCCGAAGTGAGTTAGCAACAAACTCAGAAGCCCCGCTATGCGGGGCTTCTGTCTTCTCAACCCGGAAACGCCGGGAACTTTTCGTTGGGATGGGAAGCCTTCCACGTCGTGTAAGCGGAAGTCCCTTCCCAAGCAGCGAAAGCACGAGGGGTCCTACCCCGACCGGTCCAGGTCTCGCCGGTGTGGGGAAGCCAATACTTGGGCGCGACTTCCTTCTTCGCCGCAGCTCCCCTCTTGGGCGCATCAGCCCCGAGCATGCTGACGATCTCTGCGCGCTGCTTAGCAGAGAAGCTCTTACCGTATTGCGAAACAAGGTTGGCGACCTCCGCGAAGGCATCAGCGGCCTGCTCTTGGAGAAGCTGGACTTCCTGCTCCTCCAACTTGCGCAGCTCTTCAGCAAGCTTGGCTTTAGCGGAAGCAATGGAATCGAGTGACGGCTTGGTCATTCTTAAAAAACCTGCGTTTGGATTAGACGGAGTGGCGGGGACCAAGAAGCGCTTTGAAAAACCCGCGCAACCATCCCGGCCAGCAATGACAAGTTACGACTTCTACACGCCACAAACAACTCCACAGACGCAGTAGAAGGAACTGCACACGCCCGCAATGTTAGCTGAGCAGTCGAGTTGCCTAATAACGTCACAGACCAAAACCACGGGATGGGCGAATATATTTATGTGACCAACATCCCAATGCCTAAATGCCAATAATGTAAGAAAAGTACACTTAGGCATCAACTTTAGTGAAATTAAACACTATAGAAAGCTATCCCGCGCCAGCAGCTCCACCGGCAAATATTTATTTCCTTTCAACAACTTACTCTCAGCTATTGGGTAACTGAGCACTCCCCTACTGGCAGGATTGCCACCCATGACTAGGCATCACCTGAGCAGAAAAAATGGTCTACTTTACAAATTGACGAAAGCTCCCCCTGCCCTATCAAGGTTTCATCTTACTGATAGGAAGCAACATGAAAGAAGAGCTAGAAAAGAGAATTGAAGACTACGTTCGGCAACCCTTTGGTCTGCTGGAAGTTGGGTGCATCCGCATTGGGCGCCACGAATTCAAAGACATCCGCGTCCAAGGGCGAGAGTCTGCGATCCAACTGCAGGAAATGCTCAACTCCGCCTCAGATCGATCCAGGCGCAACCGGCTGCGAAAGGACGGCACTCGATACTACTCTGAGATGCCAATCGGGGCACCAGCGCGCCTGCTGTCGTCAGAAATCGATGACTACCTCCGATACATGGAACACAGGGGCTTGCGGAGTCGAACAATAGACGCAAATGCCCGGTCTCTAGCACTGCTCATGATCGTGACTGGAGACATCCCGGTATCAAGGATCGACACCAAGCACATCCACAAGTTCTGGCAGTTGATGCAATGCGCCCCACCAAGCCTGGCGACTACACCGCGACTTCAGCAGCTTAGTGCCGATGAGCTGATCGAGCTCGGGCGGCAGATGGGCGCACCTGTACCAGCCCGGGCGACGCTAGAGCTACATCGTCGCTTCCTGGCCACCTTCTTCAATGGCCTAGTGAAGGCTCAGGCTATCCCGCATTCTCCTCTAAGCGCATTCCCCTCCATCCAGAAAGACCTGATAGAAGAGACAGATAGGTCTGAACGTCTACTTGGCGACGACGATCTGCAGAAGATCTTCAATCCTGACAGCTTCCTGCCGTGGGCCATGAAGTTCCCGCATCGATGGTGGTGTCCGATGATCGGCCTTTACACCGGGGCTCGCATCAACGAAGTCGCTCAACTCAAAGTCGCCGACATCGTCCAAGAACAGGGCATGTGGTGCATAGCCTTCCGGAAAACCATTGACGCCGATCTGGCTAACGCATCAGGAGCGAGAAGCCGCCAGAGCTTGAAGGGAAAATCAGCCGTACGCACCATCCCGATAGCCGAGCCCCTACTCGCTGCTGGCCTCCTGGACTATGTAGCGGACATCAAGTCCACAGGACATCCTAGGCTCTTTCCCAACCTCTCGGCTGGTATCAGTCGGAAGACCGGGGAGACCAATGCTCGATACAGCCAGGCGCTGCTTATTCAATATGGCACCTACCTGAAGCAACTCGGCTTCCCGAAAGGCGTGGGGTTCCATGCCTTCAGACACACACTGGCGACAGCATTGGACAACCTGGGAGTGCGTACGGAGGACGTAGCACTGATCACCGGGCACTCCGTCGTGAAGACAGCACCCGTCCTGCAGGCATCCTACTATCACACCAAGCCCGACTGCGTTCGAGCTAGGCAGAAGGCAGCCCTTGATCTCTACAAGCCGCCAGTGGAACTGCCTACATACACCAGAGGTCAGTTCAGAGACCGGATCGGCTGGGGAGCAAAGCTATATCCATGAGCGCAAAACCTCAAAGATCCAATGGAAATACCGGCAACAACCGATTAGGGGCCGAGAATATGGAGTGCCTGCCCCTTGAACCTTGAAGAACGCCCAGCGATTGGCATAGCACCCCACGATAGCATCTAGGTCGGGCAGTGGTGGTATGCTTAAATTTCGAGCAAAACAGGCATATCCACATCATGGGTGAGGGCATGAAAAAACCGTCGGCATACTGTTTCGAGGTGGTGTCTAGTACCGAGAGTTTAGGTTTCCTGACTGTCCCGAGTGAAGGCCATATTCCTCTATCCCTTTACTTTTCCATCAATTCTGACGCCTTCCTCAAAGACGCATCTAACAATTTCATTGTAGCGGCAGACGCCATAGTTGCCGGAAACATCCTTGCCAACCTTCACGAAAATCAGTTGTTGTTCTGCAGCACAATGATTAGATTTCACGATCCCAGTACTGGGGTCCAGATTGTTCAAGTGAACTGGCTCAACAGCAAAAGGGAGAGCGTCAAAGCATACTTTGAGCTTCGCTATGATGGACAAGACATGATCATCTATCGCGCCGACTCTTTTGAGTCAATCGGAGCAGACGCAAATGCAGAAATTGCACGAGCTAATCATCGGATGGCTCAATTGCTCGAAGTGATCCCATACCCCGAAAAATCCGCATCCCCCGACCAGGCCCAACCACCTCGCCGGGTAGACCTTCGTCGAACCTAAGTTGCGCAAGGGGCGCGCGCGCGATGATGACCCTCTTGGGCATCATCGCGCTTTGTGACTCACCGGCTTCCGGGGCATGACGCCTTGACTGATGGTAGTTGTCGTGTGGGCTGCCCACTTTTCCTTGGCCGCTCTGTGGCGCAGGCGCAAAGTTAAAATCGGCATCTGTATCTTTTCTGTTGTTTGACATGTTTGCCCACCTGACCTGAAACGATCAAGCTAGGGCAAACCAGGCATCTGTCAATGTGCAGGCTCGCACAAGATTTTGCGACGCATCAAACCTTCAGAGGGAGGCCGCAAAGTATTTCGCATTCGGAAAGAAGAGGCAACACATAGATGTGCGCCGGTTAGATCTTGCAAATATTAACAGATCCTTCACAGGCTCAGGTGAATTAAATGCACTAAAATTTGGCAGCAATAATGCTGGCAAACCAACCTCCTGCGAATCATCAGACCTGGCCATGGGCCGAATGCCTTTTTTCATCGGGCATCCTTATCACTGAATAATCTGGTCATCGAACGATGGGATTACGGATCGTAGGCCACTCATGTCGCCCGGAAACAAAGGGGGAAGTCCATCTGGCACTCTCCTCCAAGCCAACTCCACAAACTCTCTATCCTGCTCGAAAGTGTGCATGACCCTGAACTCTGTCACTCCAATAGCCTGAGATCTTCTCTTGTTGTGCAGGCTCATTGCCCGGAACTGGATTGTCCGCATGAGTAGAGAGTAGAGGGGCCGCCTCGCCTCAGAGTTGAGCTGAGACGCGATGGCCTGAAGCTGGGGCTGCTTCTCTATATTTGGAATCAGTTCCAGCATCCCAGTCAGTTGAGCCTTGTTAGTCTTTGAGTTGAAACTCACTAAGCAGCACTTACACAGCAGCTTCAAGTCAGCAACCTTCATCCGCTGCAACAATGAAGAAACGGATGGCGGCTGAGACGGCGCGGGCTGAGGAAAGTTGAGCGGGAAGCGACCCAATTCCGAGAAGACCGATAGCCATGCCTCATGCTCAAGCCATCGCCAAGGACGACCTGCGAAGTAGTTCTCCCATATGTGCTCGTAGTATCCATGAGCATTCAAGAAGCCGCCTTCAACTGCCATGATGTAGTCCTTGATCGCATCTACGTCTTCCGCAGGGATACCCGATACCTTCGCCATGGCTTGGTCGAACACGGCGTCGTAGCAGTCGAACACGTCATCGCTTGGCGTGATTTCGAGCGCCTTGTAGCCAGCCTCTTGTGGCACTTGACCTTGAGGAGCGGCAGGACGCCTTGCCCCCACAAGCGACTTCAGAAAGCCAACGATCCCCATAGCTCCGCCCTAAGCCTTCAGCCTGCCTGTATCGGTCTTCTTGCGGTCCTTCCAGGTCTCCACAACAAACAAGCACAGTGAGTGCGCTGAGTGGACAACTAGCCGAGCATGACGTGGAGCGACCTTATATGTGCGTTTGTGCTGACCGTGGGCACTACCCGCATGAGTCCGGAAGGCGCCGATGCCATCAATGATCGAGCTAAGCCCCGCGAGAACTCGCTTGAGGTCATCATCTTCCAGCTGCTCAGGCGACAGTTTGAGGTGCTTGGCGACCACTACCCAAAGGGGCTTGACGGTCTGGTTTGAAGGTAGCTCAAGGCCCTCTGTAGCGATGTAGTGCTTGCACAGCGCCTCAACAATCGCACATGCCGCCGTAACCGCTGCGGCCGGGTCGGATTCAATGAACCTGACGGCACGCTCGAACTCCTCTTCGACTTCGGAGACAGAGAACTCCTTTAGAGCCTCGGCGAAAGCCTTGCTCGGAGCAGTGACCGAGTGCGCACCCAGAATGCGGCCACCGAAACCGTAAGACAGCTGGTAGCGTGCCAAGGCTTCAGTGATCCGCTTACGAGCGTTGAGCTTCTTCTCTGGCTCCCAAGAGGGGAGTTCGCCATCCATGATGTCTTCGATCAGATTGCCCAGGATGGAGAAGGACTTAGATACGTCATCCCTGCCTTCCCTGACCAGCCAGTTCGTCACCTTATCGACGCAGTTGCCTTCCGGAACGTCCCCGGAAGCGCCTGCTTCATACAGCATCGTTTCCAAGCGTCGATGACTGTAGTAGTAGGAACCCACAACGTCACCGACTGTTATCGCGAGCGGCTTAGGGAACTCTTTCAACATAGCAACCCCTGTCAGTAGGCGGTTGGCGTCGAAGACAACGCCGCCTGTCCGTAGAGCATGAATACACTCCCCAGCGCGTAGATGATCCAGCCGAACAAGGGCCGCACGAAGCCGATAAGAATCAGCCCGAAGAGCATCGGGATCGCTGTGATTCCCAGGTGGTAGGCCCAAGTAAAGGGTATCGTGCCTAGAGATGCTGGCGACTGCTCGAACCGAACCAGCAGACCGAACGACAGCCATGCAAGCCACGGCCCGACGACAAGAAGAGCGAGTCCGTGCAGCACTCTAGTGCGCATTCTGATCTTTGTGAGCGGCACGAATCAGAACTCCTCTTCCGCAGACGGTTCTTCTTCCTCAGCTGTGGGTGCCGTCGCATCGGCAATCGTGCGGTCCATCTCGTTCGCGAAGGCCAGAACCTGAGCCGAAAGAGTCGAGATCGCATCGACTGTCACAGCGTGCTCAACGCCATCGACCGTCTGGCCGCTTCGATGAACTATGTCGTGACGGATCTTGATTGCCTCGGTGAACCCCTCCACGCTAGGGATACGAATTCTGAAGGCGAATTGGTATAGCGAGGTGACCTTGTCCCAGCGATGCCACACCGTCGTCTGCATGTGGGAGCGAATTTTCGTTCTTGCAAACCCAATTGGATCGCTGATATCCAAAATGGTATGGAGCTTCACGTCTTCATTTCGGAAGTGGGGATGATCAGTTATCAACCGCCTCACCACGCCTTCATCATGGTCCACCCAGTAGACAAGGGTCTCCCACAGAAATGTCTCCAGAGAACTGATGACCGAGGCGAACACCAAATTTCTCGCAGTCACCTCTGCGAACGCATCACCACTTAATCCTAAGACCGCATTGATAGCACCTAAGCGGCCTTCCAATCTGACGGTCGGCTCGTTCCGATCATCAACGAAAACATCCTCATCTGGCCTGTAATAGGTGAGCTGGGTAGGTGCCCAGTACAACCCCTGGTCCGATACAAGATCATCGGCGACTGCCTCAATGAGGCCTTCTTCCACTAGCCCCTGGAAGCGGTCGTATAACTCGTCGTGAGCATCATAAGGGCCTCCATTCACATAGAAGTAATCCCCCATGTCGCTGCTATACGGGGTCTCCACGGCGGGATCGCAGTAGCGTTGCAAGAACCACCGACGCATCGCGTTGGCAATTTGATCGTTCGTCGCCTGCATCGATCCAAGCCAATCGTTGTTGACCTCGTGCGTCAGCAGGTCAGAGAAAGCCTCATCAGGAGCAGTTCGGGCGAGCTTGGCCGCCCTAGCTTGCTCCAATGCCTCTCGAACCCGTGGAGGAATCTGAGTGCTCACATAGCGTCCTTGCAGATGTCTTGGCGTGGTTGTCAGTATCGCCGATGCGTAGGGCTTGCGCTGCGCCACCCGACCAAATTAGGATCATGTATCGTTTGAGGTATCGCCGCGCTAACGCTCGCCACCCCAAGATCATGAGTGGAATCAGTGAGTTATAGGTCTTTTGAGACCTCTCCGCCCACCTCCACCATCTGTATGGCCTGTCGAGGCCGCAAGAAGCCGGATCTCCCGTCAATGGAGTTCCGGCTTTTTTGTTTTCCGAGGATGGCGCTTCCTCTGCTGTCCCGACATTCCCCGATGCCACCCGCATCGGGAGCCAGTCACAGAAGCTGAGATCCGGATCCAGTAGAGTCCCTGCGTCACACGACGTGACCCGAAACCTGAAAGGACATCAGATGAAGCGCATCACACTGTTTGTGGGCTTGGCCGTGGCGTTGGCACTGGGGCAGGCTTCCGCTGCCACGCCAGGCTCCCGCTATCTGCAGCTGGCCGCTGACCAGCGCGTACAACCCGGCACGGCAACCCTGCTTTCGAGCACCATCGATCTGAACGCCCCTGGATGGGTATACGTGCAGTCGGATGGACGGTACTTCCCTGGCGGCCGCTCTGCCGCCAACGCCTACATCACCATCAACGGTGAGGTGGTCTCCAACGACAGCTACATCGACTGGCGGCAGTCGACATCGGCCCAACAGCACTCCTTCAATGTCATCGGTGCCAAGTACCTGCCCGCCGGACACCATACGGTCAACCTGGCCGGACAGGCCATCGGTTCGGCCGTCAATTTCGGCTCCGCCAGCAACCTTTCCGTGCTCATCACATCTGCAGGCTCGGTAACCAACAGCAGCCTTCCGAGTGACACCGCGCAGCTGGACTTCAATACCGTCGGCAGTCCTGAAGGAATGGCGTTGCAGGCCAAGGACCGCAAGCTGCTGATGACTGCCCAGGCCGGCAATCCCGGTGGCCCCATCGTGGCCATGGCTTCCGGCCGCGCGTTCGCATGGGGCAACTACGGCGATGGCATGATGGGAATTTTCCTGAACGAGCAGGAGCCCGGCATCGAATCGATGACCTGGTCGATCAATGACATCTTCAGTGGCGCAGAAACGCAGGCTCCCTTCTATTCGCAAGGCCTGTTCGTCAATCCGCCGGCTTACAGCACTGTCAGCTTCGTCGCGTCCGAATCGCCGTACTACCAGCCGCAGGACGCCAACACCAACAACGTAAAGTACAAGTTCGGCGCCAACTCCCGACTGGTGACGCTGTCCAACGGCTTTGGCGTGGTCGGAAAGGGGTTGAATCCTGGATTCAACTACGCCGCCGCAGGCCCCTACCGCCGCTTCGCCTATGTCTGCGTCGGGACCAATGGCTTCGCGCCGGGCTGTCCGTCAGCGGGCTCGCAGGTGGTCATTGGCGAGGGCCAGGTCTGCATTCCGCAGGGGCACAACGGCGTGGTGCTTTTCTCGACAAAGTCCCGCGTGCAGGGTGACCCGAACGACGGTGGCGGAAGCGTGTTCCTGTTCCTGAAGATCGATGGCCAGCAGGTGGGCAGCCTCGGCACCCAGCAGTTGGGCTCCAGACCGGACTCGGTCAGCACCCGTACCATCTCCGCCAGCTACCTGAGCGCGGGATCGTCCGCGCTGGGAACGGGCTGCCACACCGTGCAGGCCGTGGCCCAGGTGCTAGGAGATTTCCGCCACATGTCGCTCAATGCCGACATGCCGCTGGTCTGGTTCGACTGACCCATCACGCCGAATGTGGCCGGTGGCCGGGATCTGTTCGCCCCGCCACCGGCTATCCCGCGACACATTAAAGGATCTGCCATGAAAGCTCCCGTCGCTCTCACCCTGTTCCTCGTCACCCTCGCCGCAACCCCAGCCACGCACGCCGCGGCACCGGCCATCGCGCCCCCCGGCACCGCCACGCTGGAAGCCCTGCTGGCCTGCAAGGCCGGCTCGGACTTCAGCGAGGCCGACGCCATCGATGCACTGCAGGCCGCTGGCCTGGCCAGGAAACCGGATGGCACCTTCGAGCCGGAAGACAAGCCGGTCGCCCTGTTCGGCGGCACCGTCACCAGTGCCGATGTGAACGTGGCCGAGGGCGAGAAGAGCCTCTTCGTCTACTTGAACGGCGTTGACGCCACGCATCTGGCCAAAGCGTGGTCAGTGAACACGGTCAACGAACACGCCAACACGCAGGAACCTTCATACGTGAAGACCACTGACAAGCGCCACACCCTGCACGTGATCGCAGGCGATGACTACGAAGGCTATTCCGCTGCCGTGAAGTGCCAGATCTCTCGATAATGGGTGATGCCCGCTACAGCCAACGCCGCACTCGTTGGCGGAACATCGGATACACGTCGGGGAAGCGGGCCAGCAACGCCCGCTCTTCCGGCATGATCTGCAACCAGGTGATGTAGAGCACGAACAACGGCACAGCCAGCAACGCGATCGTGTTCTGCAGGTACAACATTGCGCCAGTGAGGATCGTTGCCTGGCCCAGATACATCGGATTGCGCGTGTAACGGTACATGCCGCGCGTGACCAGCGCGCTTGATGCCGAAGGGCGCAGCGGATTGACCGTGGTGCGCGCCCGCTGGAACGCAAGCTTCGGCAGCAGGTTCAGCGCCACACCGATCGCCATCACCCCGCCTGACATCAGCGCCCGCATCGGCAGGGGCAACACCGCCTCCGGCCACAGTCGGCTCCCCAGCCAGCCGATCCCCGCGCACAGCAGCATCACCAGCGGCGGCGGGATCCGGGTCTCAAGCCACGTCATCGCAGTCCCTGCATCGCTCCATTCACCCCAGTGTCACACGGAACCGGCTGAATCGCTTGGATGGCAGCGCCTTAGCCCCCCAAACCGACCGCCCGGTATCTTCCGCTTTGACATGCCGACCGCTAGAGTGGCGCCACCGCGCAGGAGGATCGTATGGCAACCACGGGCTTGGGCTTCATCGGCCGCACGACCATCATCATCACTGTGCTGCTCACCCTGGGCGGCTGCGCCACGTTGCGCCAGTTCGGGCCGTCGGTGCAGGTGGCCTCGGTCACGCCCGGCCAGTACATCGCGCTCAAGCGCGGTGACATCCTCACTTCCGGCAAGCTCAGCGCGGCGACCACGGAGACCTTGCGGGTGGCCGGCCTCGACGAAGGCGTCTGCGCCAAACCGGGCCTGCCCTGCATCGAGGCCATGGAAGGCAGCATCGTGGTGCGCGAGGAGGACAAGCGCTCCAGCCTGGCCGAGTTGTGGCTGCAGTATGCGATGACCCTGCCGGCGCCGAAGCGTGAGTACTCGGCATCCGGCCGCGCCAAGAGCGCGATCACCGAACTGGATGCCGATTTCCAACCGCGCCTGGATGCGTGGATGCAGGTCGCGCGCCAGGCCTATGCCTATCTTTTCTTCACCGAGCGCACCGCCAACCAGCGCGGCTTCGAAGATCGCCAGACCCAGGTGCGCGACTACTACAACCTGGCCGTGCAGGAAGCCTCGGTACAGCTGTACGACGCCTATGCCACGGGCCGCGTGCACGGCCAGGCCAGCCACTTCCAGCTGGGCCGCTGGACCTTCGTGCTGGCCCCTTCAGGCGAAGCATCACCGCTGGATACGCGTACCCCTACCGAACTGGTACCGGCGGCCTCGCTGTCGTTCACTGGCACGCTGCGCAGCGTGCATCGCCGCGATGGCTTCGGTGCCGAGCTGGTGGCGGTGATGAACGATCCGGCTGGCAGCACGGCCACCCCGCCTTCGGCAGCGACGCCCGCCGCGCAGGCAAGCACCTCGGCCGCGCAGAGCTGGAGCGAGATGCCCTCCCCTTCAATGACGGTGCTGCTGCGCTTCTCGGGAAAGAACCTGTGGGAAGTGCTGCACGACGACGAGCCGGAGCTGGAGATCCACGATCCCTACCAGGTCACGGAAGTCACCCTGCATGGCCAACAGGTTCCGCTGGCCGCGAACTTCACCGCCGGCTATGCGTTGTGGCTGGCCCGTTCCAACTTCAGCCACCAGTCGCTGCGCTCGCTGTTCGGTGGCAAGGGCGGCATCGACACGCCGCACCTGTACATGATGCAGCCCTACGATCCGAACCGTCGCGTGCTGCTGATGATCCATGGCCTGGCCAGCAGCCCGGAAGCATGGGTGAACGTCGCCAACGAACTGATGCGCGACGACGAGATCCGCCAGGACTTCCAGGTCTGGCAGTTCTACTACCCGACCAACATGCCCATCGCGATGAGCCACGATGCGATGCGTCATACACTGTCCGAAGTGCTCAAGCATTTCGACCCCAGCGGCAAGGCGCAGGCTTCGCATGACATGGTGCTGGTCGGGCACAGCATGGGTGGCGTGATCGCGCGGCTGATGATCTCCTCTTCCGGCGATCATCTGGTCGACACCCTGCTGGAGACTGCGCAGATGACGCCGGCACAGCGTGAACTGCTGCGTACCAAGGGCGCACCGGTGCTGTCTTTCCTGCCGGAACCGGAAGTATCGCGCGTGGTATTCATCGCCACGCCACACCGCGGCACCGACGTGGCGGGCACCCGCCTGGGCCGCTGGATCGGTCGCCTGGTGCGATTGCCGCTGACCGTGCTGGAAGACGTGGCCACCATTGCCAACGATGGTCAGATCGACCGCAATGACGGCAAGCACGGTTACCAGATGAACAGCATCCAGAATCTGGACAAGGACGATCCCTTCGTCCGCGCGGTGGCCGACCTGCCGATGTCGCCGAAGGTGCACTACCACTCGATCATCGCGCGCGCCAAGGCCGATGGGCCGCTGGAAAAAACCGACGACGGGCTGGTGCCCTACTGGAGCTCGCACCTGCCGCACGCGGATTCGGAGAAGGTAATCGTATCCGGGCACAGCGTGCAGGAAGCCACGCCGGCCATCGTCGAACTGCGGCGGATCCTGCATGAAGACATGCAGCAGCATTCGGCCACGGTGAAGTAGCTGCGCGCGGCTGAGGGAAAACCCTCATCGCACGTACGCATCAGCCCTTCTATGCTGGATCCCACCACCCCACTGGAGGTCCGCATGAACACGCAAGAGCCCAGCCGCCAGCCCAGCCCCGACCCGGCCGAGCGCGATGCCTTCTTCCCGTCGCCCTACTCGCTGTCGCAGTTCACATCGCCCAAGAGCAACCTGTCAGGTGCCGACTATCCGGACGCACGCCGCGATGGCCGCTGGAAGGTGCTGATGATCGCTGCGGACGAACGCTATCTGCCCACTGCCAACGGCCACCTGTTCTCCACCGGCAACCATCCGGTGGAAACCCTGCTGCCGATGTACCACCTGGACAAGGCCGGCTTCGACATCGATGTGGCCACGCTGTCCGGCAACGCCGCCAAGTTCGAGTGGTGGGCGTTCCCGCGTGAGGACACGGAGATCGGCGAACTGTACGAACGTTACGCGTCGCGTTTCCGCCAGCCACTGCCGTTGGATGAGGTGGTCGCCGGGCTTGCTGCGGATTCGGACTATGCCGCAGTGTTCATCCCCGGCGGCCATGGCGCCCTGATCGGACTGCCGCAGAGTCGCGCGGTAAAGGCAGCCCTGCACTGGGCGATGGCCGAGCAACGTCACATCATCACCCTTTGCCACGGCCCGGCCGCATTGCTGGCCGCAGGCGTGGACGAGGCCGATGGTGGTTCGCTGTTCCGCGGCTACCGCATCTGTGCCTTCCCCGATGCGATGGACCGGCAGACGCCGGAGATCGGCTACATGCCCGGGCAGCTGCCGTGGTTCTTCGGTGAGCGCCTGGCGCAGCAGGGCGTGCAGATCGTCAATGACGGCATCGATGGCAGCGTGCTGCAGGACCGCCTGCTGCTGACCGGCGACAGCCCGCTGGCCGGTAATGCGCTGGGCAAGCTGGCCGCGCGCACGCTGCTCGACGCCCTGGCCGGGCGCTGAACCGGATGACCGCGCTGGTGCAGGCATTGCTGGAAATGGAACGCGCCCGTTCGCTGAGCGCGGTGGGTGCGGTCCTGCGAGGCATCGCGGCACCACTCGGCTACGACCGCGTGCTGGTGTTCGCCACCGGCACCGGGCTGGAGCGCGGTACACAACGCGTGTACTGGATCGAGGGCGACTGGTTCGGCGATGGCAGCGATACCGACCTTGCGGGCTACCTCCACGCCTGCCCGGTCAATCGCCACGTGCTGGACAGCGACGCGCCGTTCTTCTGGAGCAAGCGCCAGGGCGTTCGCGGCGAACGCTACCAGATAGTGAAGCAGCCACGCGGCGAAGGCCTGCATGGTCTGCAGGTGCCGGTGTTCGGCACCACCGGCCTGGAGGGCGCGATCAGCGTTGCCGGTACGTCGATCGACGCGTCGGCCAGCGCGCGCCTGCAGCTGGCGGCTGCTGCAACCGCAGCATTCCGAGCCGCACGCCATCTGGTCGAATCGCCTGCCGAGCTTTCGGGAAGCGCGTTGAGCACGCGCGAGCGCGAAGTGCTGCGCTGGGTTGCCGCCGGGCGCCGTCAGGCTGAGATCGCGGCCACGCTTGGGCTTTCCACGCGCACGGTGGAGAACCATCTGCGCCACGCGCGCCAACGCCTGGGGGTGGCAACCACCGCGCAGGCGGTACGTGCTGCCAATCGACGCGGCGAGATCGAGGACTGATCGCGGCGAGGCACTTCCGGCGGTTTGGCTCGCGTGTTACACACGCCATGCGCATGTGCGCGATTGCAGAAAGCAAGGATGATGCTTATGAAACTGCAACTGGCCGCGATGGCCGCGTTGGTGGTGGCAACTGCAACCCTGGCTCCGGTGGCGGACGCCAACACAGGGGTCCCGAGAGAGAATGTTTCCTGTGTGCCAGTGAATGTGGACCGCAACCGCGTCCACCACCACTGCACGGAAACCTACACCGATGAATTCGGCAACGTCTACACCGCCGAATACTGGATTGACGAGTACGGCAACCCTTACCTGCGCGACTGAGCCAGGGGGGACTGCGCCGGACCGCCCGCCAGGCCGGCGCGCATGCAGCAGCTGCCGCTTGATCGCATGCGCTATCGGGGGTAGTTGCACGACACCGCGCAGATGCGCGATTGCAGACACAAGGATGATGCCCATGAAACTGCACCTGGCCTCGATGGCCGCACTGATGTTTGCCGTGGGAGCTCTCTCCACGCCGTCCCAGGCCACCGCCGGCGGTGGTGGCGGTGGTCCGGAGAACACGAACTGCGTCCGGGTCAAGATGGGGCCCTATTACCATCAACGTTGCGAAGTGACGTACTTCGACGAGGACGGCACTCCCTACATCCGGGTGTACTGGATTGACCAGAATGGCCAGTGGTACCTGCCTGCCGACTGAGCACCCATGACCTCCTGATCGCGCCCGCGCGATCCGCCGGGCGGCGCTTTCACCGCCCGCCCGGCACCTGCATCCGCCCATCCCGGCATACCGCTGCCCCCACCTTCCATGGCATGCTCCATGAAACCGTTTTCATGGAATGGAGGGATTCCACGATGTTGTCGCGTTTCCGTCGCCCCGCGCTGTGTGCGCTGCTGGCGCTTGCGCTGCCTGCCGTCGCCTGGGCTGCTGCACCGGCGCCACTCAAAGTGATGTCGTTCAACGTACGCACCCCGGCCGATACCGAACCGGGCAAGCGCTGGCCCGACCGCCGCGATGCCATGGTCAAGGTCATCCTCGATGCGCACCCGGCTGTGATTGGCACCCAGGAACTGGTGAAGGAGCAGGCCGACTACCTGTCCGGACACCTGCCCGGCTACCGCTGGTTCGGCGAAGGCCGCCGTGGTGGCAGCGGTGACGAACACATGGGCGTGTTCTACGACAGCAAGGTGCTGGCCATCGAGGAGTCCGGCAACTTCTGGTTGTCCGATACGCCCGACGTACCCGGCAGCATCACCTGGGGCAACCTGTACCCGCGCATGGTCACCTGGGCCCTGTTCCGCCGCCTGGACGATGGCCGTCGTTTCTATTTCATGAATACCCACCTGCCCTACCGCGACGAGGATGAACCGCGCCGGGTGAAGGGTGCCGAGCTGATCGGCAAGCGCGTGCAAGCCCTGCCGGCCGATCTGCCGGTGGTCCTGACGGGTGACTTCAACAGCGAGCCCGGTGGTGACACCTACAAGGCATTCACCCGCCTGCTGCAGGACACCCGTACTCAGGTGAAGGTTCCGCAGGGGCCACGCCTGACCTTCCACGATTTCACCGGCAAGGCCACCGTGCAGCTGGACTGGGTGCTGGTGCGTGGCTTCCATGCACGCAGCTTCCTGACCGATGACCGTCGCATCGACGGCGTGCTGCCGTCGGATCATTTCCCGCTGGTGGTCGAGCTGGACTGGCCTGAGTAGAATCCGGTCGAATCCAAAACAATCATACTGACTGAATGGACACACCTTGGCGCGAAGATGCATCTGTCTTCATTTCTTACGCTTGGGGCGGGCAATTTCATGCAAAGGAATGGATCCGTAGCGACATTGTCCGCAACTTGGATTGGAAGTATCGAGTCTTTTGGGACAGGGACAGCGTCGGTTTTGGTCAAAACATCGACAAGCTGATTGAACGCGCGTTTGCGGAACGCCCACTGATCGTTTTCTGCCTTTGTGACAGCGACTTTCTCTCGGCCATGTCGAGACCCGGCTCAGGATTGAATCGCGAACTGGCTATGCTGGAGAAGCACGTGGATCAGTCCGACGTGCGAATCGTCCCAGTCATCCTCGATGCTGAAGCCCGCACAGCACTCCCTCCTGTTCTACAAGGACGAGCATACCTGGATCTCACCGAACTGCATTCGGAAAGCATTCCATTGGGTGAATTTCTGCTCGCGGCAACCGATGGATCCACGCAAGCCCAGATTACACAGGGGGTACAGCAGCGTCTCGAGTATCACGCACTGAGCAAACGTGCACTTTGCTGGCTTCAGCACCACGGAGTGAGATTTACCGGCTCAGCGAGAACCCATGAAGTTCTCTACAACGGCAGGCTCCTTACGCCACCAGACTGGATGTACGAGAGCCCCGACTGGAACTACATGATTCACGATGACAACGAGGACTTCTGTCCGGCAAAGGGTCGCTGGCTCTGGGACCATAGCGGTCCTTCTCTCGCGATGCGGGCCCTGGGAACTGCTGTTGCTTCGGTGCTGTTCCTTGACCGTTCAAGGCCGGAGCTGCATGGAGCATTCAATTCAGCCGGCTCCGTTCTTGCTGAAGAATTTTTCTGCTACATCAAGTCCCATGAATCATTTCATGTTGATGGAGAAGAGATCATTAGAACGTTACTGAATAGTTCCGATGGCTACCGCGTGATGTCGCGTCTATTCCCACCTGCAGGCCAAGTGTAATTCTGGAAGTGTGGCCATTGCTTCGTTCAGGATCTCAATGCGGTGCAATCTCAATGCCGCGGCTGTCGCGACATCAGCCGGTACAGCGCCTGATGCTGGTTGCGTGCCTGGCAGATGCGGGCACCGACCGCCAGAAACACGGAGATGCCGATCAGGCCCAGCCCCAGCATCTGGTCCGGCAGGCGCATGAAGCCGATCGCAGCCGCCATGGTAGCCAACACCATCAGCACTACGACCGCTACCGACAGCCCTGCGCCAGGCGGTCCCGGATCACCAAACAGCATGCGCTGGGTATCACGTTTGTCGTCGCTCATCGCCATCCCTCCCGGAATCTGCCCCACTAGTTACACCGCAGGCCCCGGTTCTGGCAGAGTCAGAAACGTCATGACTGTGACAACGTCCACAGCAAGCGACGCGCTACCCTCCCTCCATTCCCGATCTGCGGAGGACGTCATGGCGCACCAGAGCCGTCTGGCCGGATTCATCATCGACTGCCAGGACACGCCCGCTGACGAAGGCGCACGCTTCTGGGCGGCCGCCCTCGGTCTGCAGGCGCAGCCATCGTATGGCGAAGATGGCGCCGAGTACGCCGACCTGCAGGGCGCACCCGCAGGCCTGAACGTGGAAGTGCAACGTGTCGCTCACCCCTCACGGGTGCACCTGGACATCGAGAGCGACGACATCGATGCCGAGGCAGATCGACTGGAAAAACTCGGCGCGCGCCGGATCGGCTTCGTCAAACGCTGGTGGGTGATGGAAGCACCCACCGGCCATCGCTTCTGCATCGTGCGCATGCGCGAGCGCGACACACCGGCCAATCACTGGCCCTGACAGAAGAAAGGGACGGAAGCCACTGCTTCCGTCCCCTGCGGTTACTGCACCTGCGCCACGCTCGGCGGCTGCGGTGATTGCCCCCAGCCACCCAGCGCCTTGTACACGCCCACCACGCTGACATTGACCTCGGACTCAGCCGCCGCCAACGCATCGTCGGCCGCCAGCTGCGTGCGCTGCGCATCCAGCAGGGTCAGGAAGTCTTCCGAGCCCTCGCGGTAGCGGATCTGCGCCAGCGACTCAGCCCGGCGTGCCGCCTGCGCCTGCTCGACCACGATCGCCAGCCGCGCCTGCTGCTTGGAATAGCGGGTCAGCGCGTTCTCGGTGTCTTCCAGCGCCAGCAGCACGGCCTGCTCATACTGCGCCGCCACGCCCTCGGCTTCAGCCTTGCTGGCACGCAGGCGTGCACGCACGGTGCCGAAGTCGAACGCGGCCCAGCTCAGCGACGGCGTCAGCGACCAGGCCTTGTTGTTGCCATTGACCAGGCCACTGGCGTCGCCGCCAAGGAAGCCGACGAAACCGGACAGTGACAGCCGCGGGAACAGGTCCGCAGTGGCCACGCCCACCCGCGCGGTGGCAGCGGCCAGGCGACGCTCGGCCACGCGCACGTCGGCGCGTTGGCGCAGCAGCTCGCGGGTATCGCCCAGCGGCAGCGCCTTGGCAAATGCCGGCACGTCGTGCGGCGCAAGCATGGCGGTCAGCGTTTCCGGACGCTGGCCCAGCAGAACCGCCAGGCGATTGCGCGACTGCGTTTCGGCCACTTCCAGCAGCGGAATATCGGCCTCGATCGCCTTCAGCCGGGCGCGACTGCTCTGCACGTCCAGCTCGCTGCCGGCGCCCAGCTCCCAGCGCGCCTCGGTCAGCTTCTGCGTATCGCGCAGGTTGACCAGGGTGTGCTGGGCCACCGCGATGCGCTTCTGCGTACCGCGCAGCTCGAAGTAGTTGCGTGCCACTTCGGCGGCGACCAGTACCTGCGCATCGGCCAGGTTGGCCTGCTCGGCGTCCAGGTCGGCGCGCGCGGCTTCTGCTGCACGGCGCTTGCGGCCGAACAGATCCAGCTCCCAGCCGGCATCGAAGCCGAGCTGGTAGCTTTCACTGAACACCCGCTGCCCACCCAGCTGCGGATCGGGTTGCTTGCGGCGGTCGTAGCTGCCGCCCGCGGTGATGTGCGGGGCCTGGTCGAAGCGGCTTTCGACGAACACCGCGCGGGCCTGGCTGACGCGGGCCACGGCCACGCGCAGGTCCAGGTTGTCCGACAGTGCGCCGTGCACCAGTTCTTCCAGCACCGGATCATCGAACTGCGCCCACCAGCTGGCCACCGGCGAGGTAGTGCTGAACACCGGCTGCTGCGCCCCCTGCAGCACCACCGGTTCCTGCACCGGCGCCTTGTAGTTCGGGCCGACGCTGACACAGCCCGCCAGCACCAGGCTGGAGACGGCCATCGCCAACGTGCGGATCACCATGGCAGCACCTCACCCAGGTAGGTGAAGCTGCCGCTGGCACCGGATTCACCGATGAGTGCCATTTCCACGCTGGAGCGTGCACCTTCGCTGATTTCGATCTCGCCGTTGCCACCGTTCATGTCGGTCTTGACGTAGCCCGGATGCACGGTATTAACCTTGATCGGCGTGTTGCGCAGTTCGTAGGCCAGGCTCAGGGTCCAGCTGTTCACCGCGGCCTTGGAGGCGTTGTACGCCGGAATCTTGAAGTCATAGATGCCCGAGGAGGGATCCGCGTGCAGGGTCTGCGATCCGAGCATGCTGGACACATTGACGATGCGGCCGGACTTGGCCTGCTTGACCAGCGGCAGGAATGCCTGGGTGACCGCCACCAGCGCATACACGTTGGTGTCGAAGGTGCGCTTCCAGGTCTCGAGCGATTGCTCCGACGGCGCCTGCGCGGGATTCTCGATCATGATGCCGGCATTGTTGACCAGGATGTCGAGGCGGCCATGGCGCTGGCGTACCTGCTCGACCGCTTCGGCGATGCTGGCCGCGTCGGTCACGTCCAGTTGCAGGGCTTCGACCGGCAGGCCTTCAGCCTGCAGCTTCAGCGCCAGCTCAACGGCGGTCTCACGCTTGCGACCGGCCAGCAGCGTGTGCACGCCCGCCTGGGCCAGCTGGCGCACGGTTTCCAGGCCGATGCCACGGGTGGCGCCGGTGACCAGCGCGATCTTGTTCTGATGGGTATTCATGGATGCATGCCTTGTGAGGGGGAAGCCGCCGCCGGCCATTGACCGGCGGCGACGGGGTTCCATGTCAGTGGTGGATGGTCGGCTCGCCGTGCTGCACCAGCTGGCCACCACCGTTGCGGGTGACGAACTTGCGCAGGGCCACGTAGAACACCGGGGTGAGGAACAGGCCGAACAGTGTCACGCCCAGCATGCCGGCGAACACGGTGATACCGGTCACCGAGCGCACCTCGGCACCTGCACCGTGCGACAGCACCAGCGGCACGGTGCCGGCGATGAATGCGATGGAGGTCATCACGATCGGGCGCAGGCGCAGGCGGCAGGCTTCCAGCGCAGCTTCAACGATTCCCTTGCCGCCCATCTCCAGTTCTCTGGCGAACTCGACGATCAGGATCGCGTTCTTGCACGCCAGGCCCATCAGCACTACCAGGCCGACCTGCACGAACACGTTGTTGTCACCGCCGGTCAGCCAGACGCCGAACAGCGCGGACAGCAGGGTCATCGGCACGATCAGGATCACCGCCAGCGGCAGCGACCAGCTCTCGTACAGCGCGGCCAGCACCAGGAAGGCCAGCATGATCGCCACCGGGAACACGATGAAGGCGGCTTTGCCCTGGGTCGCCTGCTGGTAGCTCAGGTCGGTCCATTCGGTGGTCATGCCCACCGGCAGCACCTTGCCGGCGATCTCGGTCAGCTTGGTCATCGCCTCGGCCGAGGACAGCAGGCGCGGGTCGGCTTCACCGGCCAGGTCCGCTGCCGGGTAACCATTGAAGCGCAGCACCGGGTCCGGGCCGAAGGTCTGCTTGATGGTGACCATCGAACCGATCGGCACCATCTCGCCGCGGTCGTTGCGGGTACGCAGCTTGCCGATGTCCTCGACCGTCTCGCGGAACGGACCGTCTGCCTGGGCGATCACCTGCCAGGTACGGCCGAACTGGTTGAAGTCGTTGACGTAGGCCGAACCCAGGTAGGTCTGCAGGGTGTCGAACAGTTCGGTGAGCTGCACGCCCTGTGCCTTGGCCTTGACGCGGTCGACCTCGGCATCCAGCTGCGGCACGTTGGCCTGGTAGCTGGAAATCGGGAAGGCCATGCCCGGCGTCTGCGCCACGGTGCCCTGCATCGCCTGCACCGCATTCTGCAGCGCGCCGTAGCCCAGGTTGCCGCGGTCCTCGATGAACATCTGGTAGCCGTTGCCGTTGCCCAGGCCGAGGATCGGCGGCGGCATCATCGCGAAGGCGAAGCCTTCCTGCAGGCCGGCGATCTTCTGGTTGATCTCGGCATTGATCTGCGCAGCGGTACGGCCATGACGCTCGGCGAAGGGCTTGAGCGGAATGAACGCCACACCGGTATTGGGCGTATTGGTGAACTGCAGCGCGTTCAGGCCCGGGAACGAGATGGTGTGGGCCACGCCATCGGTTTCCTGGGCGATCTTCGCCACCTTGCGCAGCATTTCATCGGTACGCGCGATCGACGAACCTTCCGGCAGCTTCACGCCGGCGATCAGGTACAGCTTGTCCTGGGTCGGGATGAAGCCCGGCGGCACCAGCTTGAAGATCACGCCGGTACCGACCAGCAGGATCGCGTAGACCACGAACACCGCGCCACGTCGGCCGAGGATGCGGGCCACGCCACGCTCGTACTTCTCCGAGCTGGACTTGAAGAAGCGGTTGAACGGGCGGAACACCCAGCCGAACAGGCGGTCGATCAGGCGGCTCGGGCCATCCTTCGGTGCGCCGTGGGCCTTCAGCAGGCGCGCGGCCAGGGCCGGCGACAGGGTCAGCGAGTTGATCGCCGAGATCACCGTGGAGATGGCGATGGTGACCGCGAACTGCTTGTAGAACTGGCCGGTGACACCGGACAGGAACGCCATCGGCACGAACACGGCACACAGCACCAGCGCGATCGCCACGATCGGGCCGGACACTTCGCGCATGGCCTGGTGGGCCGCGGCGGTGGGCGACAGACCTTCCTCGATGTTGCGCTCGACGTTCTCCACCACCACGATCGCGTCGTCGACCACGATGCCGATCGCCAGCACCAGGCCGAACAGGCTCAGCGTATTGATCGAGAAGCCCAGCAGGTACAGCGCGGCGAAGGTACCCACCACCGACACCGGCACCGCGATCAACGGGATGATCGAGGCACGCCAGGTCTGCAGGAACAGGATCACCACCAGCACCACCAGCGCGATCGCTTCCAGCAGCGTGGAGACCACGGCCTTGATCGAGTCGCGCACGAAGATGGTGGTGTCATACACCGCTTCGTACTTCACGTCGGCCGGCATGGTCTTCTGCATCTCGTCCATCGTCGAGATGACCTGGTCACGGATTTCCAGCGCGTTCGCACCCGGCGACTGGAAGATGCCGATACCGACCGCGTTCTTGCCGTCCAGCTGCGAGCGCAGGGTGTAGTCGCCCGCACCCAGTTCCAGGCGGGCCACGTCGGACAGGCGCACGATCTCGCCATCGGTGCCGCTCTTGAGCACGATGTCGCCGAATTCCTTTTCGGTCTTCAGCCGGCCCTGGGCATTGATCAGGGTCAGGAACTTGCTGTCCGGCAGCGGTTCGGCGCCGAGCTGGCCGGCCGACACCTGCACGTTCTGCTCGCGCATGGCGCGCACCACGTCGCTGGCGGTCAGGCCGCGCGAAGCCACCTTGTCCGGATCCAGCCAGGCGCGCATGGCGTAGTCGCCACCACCGAAGATCTGCGCATCACCGACGCCCGGAATGCGCGCCAGCGCATCCTTGACGTGCAGGCGGGCGTAGTTGCGCAGGTACAGGGTGTCGTACTTGCCTTGCGGGGAGGTCAGGTGCACCACCATCAGGAAGGTCGGCGACTGCTTCTGCGTGGTCACGCCCTGCCGGCGCACGTCCTCGGGCAGGCGCGCCTGCGCCTGCGCCACGCGGTTCTGCACCTTCACCGCCGCTGCGTCCGGGTCGGTGCCCGGGCGGAAGGTGACGGTCATCTGCAGCACGCCGTCGGAACCGGCGACCGACTTCAGGTACATCATGCCTTCGACGCCGTTGATGGCTTCTTCAAGCGGCGTGGCGACGGTCTCGGCAATGACCTTGGGGTTGGCGCCCGGATAGACCGTGCGCACGACCACCGACGGCGGCACCACTTCCGGGTACTCGCTGATCGGCAGGATTGGAATCGTGATCAGGCCTGCGGCGAAGATCACGATCGACAGCACCGCCGCGAAGATCGGCCTGTCGATGAAGAAACGGGAAAAGTCCATGGAGGAATTCCTGGGAAAGGCATTCGGCGGGCAACAGCCACCCTGCCCCTCGCCGAAATGACGAAGGCAGGGAAGGCTGCCGCTGGCGCCGGCAGCTAAGCGGGGACGCGGATCAGTGCTTCAGGGCGGCGGTGGCATCGCGGCCCGGTGCCGGCGCCGGCTGTGGCTGCATCGCCACCGCCTTGGCCTGCACCGGCATGCCCGGCATGAAGACCTTCTGCACGCCGTCGATGATCACCTTGTCGCCCGCGGCCAGGCCGTGTTCGACAATGCGCAGGCCATCAGCGGTGCGACCGAGCTGGATGTCGCGGCGCTGGGCCTTGCCATCCTTGTCGACCACGTAGACGTACTTGCGGTCCTGGTCGGTCAGCACGGCCCTGTCATCGATCAGCAGCGCCTGGAACTGGCCGCTGCCGAGCAGCTGCACGCGGGCGAACAGGCCCGGCGTGAACTGGCGGTCGGCGTTGTCCAGCAGTGCGCGGACGCGGATGGTGCCGGTGCTGCGGGCGACCTGGTTGTCGAGGAAGTCGACCTTGCCCGAGTGCGGGTAGCCCTCTTCGCCGGACAGGCCAACCTTCACCGGCAGTTCGCTGTCACGCTCGCTCGGGCGCTCGCCCTTGCGTGCCATCTGGGCGTAGCGCAGGAAGGTGCTTTCGTCGGCATCGAAGTAGACAAAGACGGTATCCAGCGAGACCAGCGTGGTCAGTACGCTGGCACTGTCGCCGGCGGTGACCAGGTTGCCGGCGGTGACCATCGCGCGACCGGCACGGCCGTCGATCGGTGCACGCACCTTGGTGAACTCCAGGTTGAGCCGGGCCGCGTCCAGCGCAGCCTGCGCGGCCTGCACGGCGGCACCGGACTGGTCGGCGGCCGCGCGACGCTGTTCGGCGGTCTCGGTGGAGATCGCCTGCTGCTCGGACAGTCGCTTGGCGCGCTCGGACTCGCTGCGGGCCAGCGTGGCCTGGGTGCGGGCGCGGGCCAGCTCGGCAGCCGCTCGATCGTACTCGGCCTGGTAGCTGCGCGCGTCGATGGTGAAGAGCACTTCGCCCTTCTTCACTTCCTGGCCTTCGACGTAGTTGACCTTGTCGATGTAGCCGGACACGCGCGGGCGCAGTTCAACGCTCTGCACCGCTTCGACGCGGCCGCTGAACTCGTCCCACTGGCTGACCTGCTTGACCAGTACCGGCGCGGCGCTGACCTGCGGCGGCGGCGGTGCACCGGCTTCTTCGGCGTGGCCGCCGCTGCAGGCCGCAAGCACGGCTGCGGCGAGGATCGACACGCCGACCATCGCAATGCGATGGCCGAAACGATGTGGGGTGGTATTGGGGGAAGTCATGGCATGCATCCGTACGGAGGGGTGGTACAGCTATATGAGAACGTGTTGCAAAAATCGGCGGCGTATCCTGCGACCTCAACCATGGTCGAGGTCAAGCGACGCCTGCGGTATCGCGCCACAAAGGGGGAACTTCCAGGTGCAGCAGGCCGCGCGGCAGTTCGGCATCGCTGCTGTCACAGCGGACGATGGCACGGTTGTCGCGGCAACCATCCAGCAGCGACACAACGCGGCGACCCACCAGCAGCGAGCTGGGCCACTCGATGCAGGCATTGGCCGCATTGGCCGGGGTGCACACCGGGCTGCAGACTTCCAGCATCTGCGCGCGCACGCCCAGCGCCTGCGCTTCCTGGTGCACGACCTGCGCGTACATGCGCAGCGCGGCGGTGGTGATCGAGGTCTCGCCGTAGCCCGCCCATGGCTTGGCGTTGGCCGGGCTGCCGATCATCACGTAGCGGCGCGCATGCACGTTGTCCTGCAGCAGCGGCAGCAGGTGACGCACCGCGTGCACGTGCGGCATCAGATCGGCCTGCATCGCGCCCATCAGTTCGTCACCGTTGCGGTCGACCACGCGACCGCGGCGGTACGGTCCACCCATTGCGGCGATCACCGCCGCCAACGGGCGCGGGCGCTGCGCGATGCGTTCGGCCAGCGCGCGCGCCGATCCGTCGTCGCTGAGCGACCCCAGCAGCGTCTCCAGGCCCGGCTCGTCAGCGAACTGCTCGTGCAGCGCCGCCAGCCGGCCCGGATCGCGGCCGACAACCAGCACCGGGCTGCCGGCCTCCAGCAGCGCGCCAACCACACCCTGGCCGACGGCACCGGTGCCGCCCAGGACCAGGACTTCAGGCGTCAGCATCCCATTCACGGGACATTTCCTCCCAAATCCGGGATAGTCCCGATTCGGCGCAGGCGGTCACCCTTGTGAGCGGCCAGGCGGATGGCACCGCCACGCTGCTGACGCATGGGCGCGGTAAACTCACGAAAGTCCTTGTGTACCAAGGAACTCGGACGGGCTTCGACGGTCATCGCCAGGTCCAGGGTGTTCTGGCCGGCATTCCGGAGTCGGGCAAGAATGTTGCGCAGGCTCATGGTGGACGGGCTCCAATTAACGAATGGCGCCACGATAGACCTCAAACCTTTACTTGATTAGTCCTGATTAAGGGGAATAATCATCCCGCTCCCGGTCCAATCGTTCTGTCACGATTGTCCCATCCCCGACGTCCAGGATCCCCGACCATGTCCCACGATCTCAACGAGACGCTGATCTTCGTCAAAGTGGTCGAGCAAGGCAGCTTCATTGCCGCTGCCAAATCGCTCGGCCTGCCCAAGACCACGGTCAGCCGCAAAGTGCAGGAGCTGGAAACGCGCCTGGGCGCGCGCCTGCTGCACCGGACCACGCGCCGCCTCGGCCTGACCGAAGCCGGTTCGATCTACCACGAACATTGCCAGCGCATCGCGCGCGAACTGGAAGAGGCCGAGAGCGCGGTAAGCCAGCTGCAGTCCGGCCCGCGCGGCTGGCTGCGCTTCACCGTGCCCTATTCGATCGGCATCACCTGGATCGCCCCGCTGCTGGGCCAGTTCCATGCGCAGTATCCGGAGATCCGCCTGGACATGCACATGGGCAACGAAAAGCTGGACCTGATTGCCGGCGAAGCGGACCTTGCGCTGCGCGTGGGTGCCCTGCCCGATTCGAACCTGGTCGCGCGCAAGCTGGGCAGCCTGCGCACGCAGGTATTCGCCAGCCCGGCCTACATCGAGCGCTACGGCGAGCCGCTGCATCCGGAGGAGCTGCAGTTCCATCGCATCCTGGCGATGCGCAAGCCGTACCACACCGGAAATTCGCCGCGCTTCACCTGGCAGCTGGGCGAGAACGGCGGCGAGCTGCGTGACTTCCCGGTCACCCCGCTGATGACCGCCAACGACATGTCTGCGTTGAATGGTGCATTGGTCTGTGGCGAAGGCCTGCTGCTGACCGGCGACGTGATGGCCAAGCCGTTCGTTGAATCGGGCATGGTGCGCCGCGTGCTGGCCGGCTGGACCGGCCCGGAAGTGGACTTCAACGCCGTGTTCGCCGGCGGCCGCCTGGTCTCGCCGAAGGTGCGTGCGTTCGTCGACTTCCTGGTCGAAAAGCTCAACTTCGACGCCAATTACATGCTGGCGCAGTGTCCGGGTGCGAAGCTGGCGCAGCAGCAGAAGGAAAAGGAAGACGCCGCACTGGAAAGCAGCGGCAAGCGGATCCTGGAGAAGGTGGCCGCTTCGGCGGCGTAGCCTGCAACAAGAGCGCCTACCCATCTCCTGGTAGTTGCCGACCTTGGTCGGCATGGCTTACAGAGGGATGCGCTATCGGCGTGCCGAGCAACGCTCGGCACCCACAAAAATGCCGCCTGCAAGGGCGGCATTTTCGTTCCGGCCGATGGCCGGACCGGCTCAAGCAGTAACGCTACGCGTTATTGCTTGAGCGGAATCACCCGGATCTCGACGCGGCGGTTCTTGGCGCGGCCGGCGTCGGTGCTGTTGTCGGCAATCGGGTACGACTTGCCGGCGCCCAGCGTTTCGATGCGCACGCTCTGCACGCCCTGGCCGATCAGGTACTGCGCGACCGAGTCGGCACGTTCCTTCGACAGGCGGTTGTTGACCGCATCGCTGCCGATGCTGTCGGTGTGGCCGACCACTTCGATCATGGTCTGGTTGTAGTCACGCAGGGTGCCTGCCACGCCATTCAGCGCGCCGTAGAACTGCGGCTTCAGGGTCGACTTGCCGAAGTCGAAAGTGATGCCGTCCGGCAGGTTCAGCATGATGTTGTCGCCCTGGCGCTGCACATCGATGCCGGTGTTGGCAGTGCGCTCGCGCAGTGCGCGTTCCTGGCGATCCTGGTACTGGCCGACGGCGGCGCCGCTGAGCGCACCGATACCGGCGCCGATCAGGGCATGCTGGCGGCGCTCGGTGGCGCTGTCGCCGGTCAGCAGGCCGGCTGCCACGCCGATGGCGGTACCGATCAGGGCGTTGCGCCCGGTGCGGTTCTGCTGCTCGGTGGGGTTGCCGTACTGGTCACTCTGTACGTAGGAGCCGCCGGTGGCGCAGGCCGACAGGACGGCCGCGCTCATCAGGGCCAGTGCGACGTTGCGGGTGGTGTTGCGGATCATGAGGTTCTCCTTGGTTTCCGGTCGGCCGGCGGCCTGCGGGCGCAAAGAGAATAAACAGCCCGATGCGATGCCGGAATGATGATCGGGCACACCGACAGGGCCGCGTTCAGCTAACTGACCAGATCGCTCAGGTCGCCCTTTACCCCGCCCCCGACTGGCGGTAAGCCGCCAATGCGGCGTCGCGGCCCGCGGCCAGGTCCACCAGCGGCGTACGCGGATAGCCCGGGGCATGTGCCGCCAGCAGCAGCGGATGCTGCCAGGGAGCAAACCGGGCCTTCACCGGCAGCGCGGCCAGTTCGGGCACCCAGCGGCTGATGTACCGTGCCTTCGGATCGAACTTCTCGGCCTGGGTCACGGGGTTGAACACACGGAAGTACGGTGCCGCGTCGGCACCGGTCCCGGCCACCCACTGCCAGCCCATGGTGTTGTTGGCCAGGTCGGCATCGACCAGGGTGTCCCAGAACCAGCGTGCGCCATGCAGCCAGTGCGCGCGCAGGTGCTTGCACAGGTAACTGGCCACGATCATCCGCACCCGGTTGTGCATGTAGCCGGTGTGCCACAGCTCGCGAAGGCCGGCATCGACGATCGGCACGCCGGTGTTGCCGCGCTGCCAGTCGTACAGCTGCGCCTCACTGGGCGTTGCCCATGGGAAGCGATCGAAACGCGGGTTGAGGTTGTCGGTGGGCGTCTTCGGGAAGTGATGCAGCAGGTGGTAGGCGAAGTCACGCCAGCCCAGCTGGCGCAGGTAGCCGTCGATGTCGGCGTCGGTGCCGGCGCTACGCAGCCCTTCCAGCGCATGGGCAATCCGCCAGGGCGCGATTTCGCCGAAATGCAGGTGCGGCGACAGCCGCGAGGTCCCGACACGGTCCGGTAGGTCACGCTGCTCGCGATACCCGCGCAGGGCACCGTCTTCAAAGACGGACAGTGCTTCCAGCGCACCGGCTTCACCCGGCTGCCAGTGCTCCCAGAAGCCGGTATCCCAGTCCAGCGTCGGCGCCAGCTGGAGATCATCCAATGCCAGGCTGTCGACCGCGTGCGGCGCCAGTGCTTCCGGTGCGGCCTGCAGTGCCGGCAGGCGCCAATGACTGAGTACATTGCGCCAGTACGGCGTAAATACCTTGTACGGCTGGCCCTGCTGGGTGGCGATGTCCCAAGGCTCGAACAACAGGCTGCCATTGCAGCTCTGCGCGTCGATGCCCTGCTCGCGCAGCATGCGCTTGATGGTGGCGTCGCGTGACTGGGTGGCCGGTTCGTACTTGCGGTTCCAGTACACCGCCTCGGCGCCAGTCTGCGCGATCAGCAACTGCAGGGCCGGCAGGCTGTCACCACCGCGCAGCACCAGCGAGGAACCGCGCGTGCGCAGGTCCGCATCCAGCGCGGCCAGTGAACGGTGGCGCCACGCATCGGAGGCAGCACCCGGCGCCCACTCACCTTCTTCGTGCGGCGCATGGATGTAGACCGGCACCACGTCGTGACCGGCATCCAGCGCGGCCTGCAGGGCCGGATTGTCCTGCAGCCGCAGATCACGGCGGAACCATACCAACGCTACCGACACAGGTACTGCCTTCGTTGTGGAAGGCGCACATGATAGCCAGCGGTGGTGAAGGGGATGCGCGCAGACGCCGTCTGCTAGGCTGCACGGCCGCTACCCGTTGGAACTGACATGGATGATCTGCACGCCTCATTCGCCCGCTTCGGGCTGCTGCATGCGCAGCACGAGCGTGACTGGCAGGGCCCGTTCCCGCTGCCCACGGCACTGGCGTCGTTCTACGCGCAGGTCGGGCCGCTGGGCGAAGAGATCAATGCCAGGGTTGGCCGCGCCGGCATCACCGTTCCCGGCCTTGATGTCTGGATACCGCCACTGCAGCGCCTGTGGAGCCAGCAGGCCGGCTATCGATGGCATGGCGTCAGCGGCGAACGGATCAACGACTGGCCATCGAACTGGCTGGTGATTGCCGATCGCGGCGCTGATCCGTTCATCCTCGACCTGGACGACGGCCGTGTGCTGTTCAGCCACCACGGTGCCGGCCTGCTGGATGCCGGCGAGATCACTGCCGATGTGCCAACCTTGATGGCGGCTCTGGCTGCTGCAGGCACGGTGTACCTCGATGCCGGCGATGACCTCTACAACGACGATGACGATGGCGGCATCCGTCCTGAACACCAGGACGCAGCCGTACAGGCGGTGGCCCGGGTACTGGGCGACCGCCTGCAGGCCGAGTCGTTCATCGAGACGTTGCTGGACTGAATCCAGCCATGGCGTGGATCTATTTTTCGAAGCGCTTCATCGCTTCGCTGATCAGCGTCCGCGCCTCGGCAGCGTTGCCCCAACCGTTGAGCTGCACCGGGTTGCGCCCGGCCGGCAGGTCCTTGTAGACCCGGAAGAACGCTTCGATGCGCTGTCGTTCGATCTCCGGCAGATCGGCCAGGTCGCGGATGTTGGCGTAGGTCGGGTCAACCTTGTCGGTCGGCACGCCGATGATCTTCTCGTCGTGCTCGCCGCCGTCGACCATCTTCAGGTAGCCGATCGGCCGGAAGCGCACGATCACGCCCGGATGCAGGGGTTCACGGGTCAGCACCAGCGCGTCCAGCGGATCGTTGTCGCCAGCCAACGTGCGCGGCATCGAACCGTAGTTGGCCGGATAGGCGACCGGCATCGACTGGAAGCGATCCACGTGCACCAGGCCGTCCTCCTTGATCTCGTACTTGGTGAAGCTGCCGGCCGGAATCTCCACCGCCAGGTTCACTTCCTGCGGCGCCTGCTTCGGCTGCGCCACCAGGAACGGGTGCAGCACGCCATCGGCGGCGGCCACCGCGGTCGCGAGCAGGAGCAGGGCCCCGCCGATGGCAGCCATGGGGACAAGACGGTGCACGGTTTTCATCTGGATCTCCTCCTCATTCCCAGCAGCGATCGGCGCGGCCCTTGGCAGTCTGCGCGCGCGGGCAGTCACGCGGCGTGATGCGGCCTTCGGTCAGCTCCGTGCGCTGCTTGCCGCCCTTGGCGTCGCGACGCAGCTCGAAGGCATCGTAGAGTCGCCCGGTCACCGTGCGGGCTTCATAGCGCAAGTGCTGCGGATCGATGTGCAACACCTGGAACAGCTGGGTGTCCTCGGCCACCGGATCCATCGTCCTACGTGCCTCGTCGGAGAGACGGTACTGCTTCGGCCCCGCCACGGTCACCACATACTGCGGCGTCGCGGCCTGTCCTTCACCACGGCGGCCATAGGTGTGATCGTGGCCCTGCAGCACCAGATCGACGTTGTGGCGACGAACCACCGGCAGCAGCACGTCACGCAATGCGGCGTTCTCGCGCCCTTCGCGCGGCGAATAGAACGGCTGGTGCAGCAGCACGAGCGTCCACGGCTGCGGATTGCCGGTCAGTACCTTGTCCAGCCACTGCGCCTGCGCCTTGGCCGTGCCAAGGTCGAGTGCCGACGTGCCATCGACCACGGCGACGCGCACGCCCTGCGCATCGAACCAGTAGCTGGTCTGCTGTGCGGCGGATGCCCCATTGCCCGGCAGCGCGAACGTCACCGGCCAGTGCCTGCCCAGCACGCGGCGTTCCTGCGGAGTGTCCTCGAACTCCTCGACATACTCGTGGTTGCCGATCGCCGGCGCGACCAGGGTTTCCTGCGCCAGCCAACCGGTGGCGGCAAACCATTCGCCCCACTCGCTGTCATCGGCACCATCGCCCCCACTGACCAGATCGCCAGCGAACAGGCTCAGGCGCGCCTCGGGTGCGGCCTTCTGCGCGGCGCGCACCACGCGGCTGACATGGCTCACGTTCTTGTTCTGGGTATCTCCAAAGTACAGCAGGGTCAGCGGCTGGTCGGGCGCAGCCAGCGTGCGCAGCTGGTTCCAGGCGCTCCAGCTGCCGTTGCCCTGCACGCGGTAGACGTACAGGGTATCGGGCCGCAGGCCGCTGACATCAGCGCGGTGGTGGTGCGACAGCCCGTTCTCGGTCTGCAGCGCGCGGGTCGTGGCGCGCACCTGGCGGATGCCCTCGATGGCCGGTGAATCACCGGCAAGGGCAATCTCCAGCAGCGGCGCCTGCACGCTGCCGTCGGTGCGCCAGGCCACGGCGAACCCATGGCCGGGATCGACTGCCGGCGAAGCGACAATGCGGTCCGGCACCGTCGTCGCTGCGTAGTGGCGGCTGCCCGCCGGCACCTGGGTGTTCGCTTCAGCCGCCGCGAAGCACAACGACGGCACCGCCAGCAGCAGGCCCAGCGCCAACGTACGCATCAGGCAACGACCGCTCACGAACCACACTCCAGCGGCAATGCCAACTGCTTGGCAATGCTCTCCCAGTCGAACGCCACCACGCCCTGGTCGTCATGCACCGCATACAACGCGCCGTGCGGGAAGCGCGCGCTGGGCTGCGGCATCATCCAGATGCCATCGGTGTTGGCCACGGTATTGCCCTGGAACGCGCCGACCGGCTTCAGGGTGTGGCGGTCGAACAGGTGGAACACGCTGCGCTGCTTGCCCTGTTCGGTGGTGATCCACCAACCATCCTTGCCGCAGGTGCGCAGGGTTACGCCTTCGGCCTGCGCCTTGAACACGTCGCGGCCGAAGGTGGTGCCGGTGAAACGCCCGGCCAGCGTGTAGACCTTGAACTCGCTGGCGTAGCCCTCGTCCTCTTCGGCGATCAGCAGGCGATCGTTCTCGGGGTCGCCCCAGATCGACTCGACCACGCGCAGGGCACCCGCCTCAGTGGTATCACCGATGCTGGCCACAAGCTTCGCTTCGACCTTCGCGCCATCGCGGGTCACCTGGTACTGGCGCACGCGCTTGTCCAGCTCGGTCAGCGGCGGCAGGATGTCACGGCCCTGTGCATCCTCGCCGTTGTCCCAGGAGTCGGTCACGTAGACGCTGTAGCCATCGGCACGGCGGTCGACCCACAGTCCGTACGGCTTGCGCAGGTCGTCCGCAGCGAAGGTCGCCAGTGGAGTGAAGTCCGGCAGGCTCAGTACCTGCACGCGGTGATTGTCGCGCTCCACGATCCACAGCAGATCGTCGGTCACCGCGATGCCGTTTGGGCGATCGAACTGCCCTGGCGCGGTGCCGCTGCTGCCTACGTCGCGCAGGTGCTGGCCGCTGCTGCCGTCGTAGACCACCAGCTTGTCGGTGGCCTTGGCAGTGGCGATCAGCCACAGCTTTCCGTCAGGTGCACGCCAGGCGGCAGGCGAATCGATGTTGTCAGCCGGCGTCATCGGTGAAAGGAATGCCTCGGCGATGGTGGTCACCGCACGCTCGTTCGTGGTCTTCGCTCCGGGCTTGGCCACGGCTGGATCATTGCCGTTGGCCGGCGTACAGCCGGCCACCAACGTCACGGCCAGCATGGTGGCCAGCAGGGTGATGCGAGGCCCGCTCACAGTGCCACCTTCAGGCCCAGTGCGTAGGTGCGGCCATATTCTTCCATCTGCAGGGTGCGCGAGCGCGTGCCCTGGTACAGCTCCAGCGGCTTGTCCAGCAGGTTCTGTGCCTCGAAATACATGCTCACGCGCGGAGTGAACCTGTAGTCAAGCGAGAAGTCGAGCTGGGTGTTCGGCGCTACGTAGATGTCGAAGGCACGGCCGGCACCAAGGGTATCCAGGTACTCGCTGCGGTGCACGGCTGCCACGCGGGTGCTCAGGCCGTACTTCTCGTAACCGATGTGCGCGCTGTACACGTTCTTCGAGGCGCGCGGCAGGGTGAAGTCCTCACCGGCGCGCTTGGCCAGGCCCGGGTCGAAATCAGTGTCCAGCCAGGTGCCGCTGGCACCCACCAGCAGGCCATCCCAGCCAGCCGGGAGGAACGACAGCTGCTGCTGCCAGTTGAACTCGGCGCCACGCACCTTGGCCTTGTCGCCATTGACCGAGGTCACCACCGGCAGGCCGTCGTAGATGCCGTCGGCGCCGGCCTGGCGGACCTGCACGATGTAGCCGTCGATCGACTTGTGGAACACGCCCAGCGAGAGGATGCCGCTGTCGCCGATGTACTTCTCCACCGACAGGTCGATGTTGGTCGACTCGTACGGATCCAGCTCCGGATTGCCCAGGCGCACTTCATTGTCGTTGCGGGCCAGGCCGATGCGCGGCGAGGCATCGCCGAAGCCCGGGCGCGCCACCGTCTTGTTGGCGGCGAAGCGGAATACCCAGTCGTCGCTGGCGTCGTAACGCAGGTGCAGGCCCGGCAGTACGTTGTTGTAGCTCTTGCTGGCGGTGACCCGGGTCGCGGTGTAGGAGCGCCCGTCCTTGGCCACGTCCACGCGATTGCCGGTGGCGCTGAAGCGGGTGTTCTCCACACGCACGCCGCCGATCACGCGCAGCGCACCGATGTCCCAGGTGCCCATCGCATAGCTGGCGAACACGTCTTCGCGCGCGGTGTAGTCGCCTTCCAGAGACGTCGCGGCGTTGCCACCGACATCCTGCGGACGCGCGCTGTATTCGCCACCGTGCTGCGACCAGTAGCTGCGCATCGCCGACGAGTCCATGCCCTGCCCCATCGGGCCGTGGCGATGTTCCGGCGAGCCGGTGGTCCAGTCACTGAGCTTGATCGCCGGACCCACGCGCAGCGACGCCTCATCGACATTCACGTCACGGTCGCGCCAGCGCCCGAGCAGGCCGAACTTGTAGCTGCTGTTGTCGCCGTCGAAGCGGATGTTGACCTGCGCGCTGCGCTCCTCGTCGTCCACCTTCTTCGGCTTGGCCACCACACGGTCGAACTTGTAGTTGGCGTTGTCCAGCCACTGATCGTTGTCGAAGGTGTAGGTGGGCAGGCGGCTACGCTGGTCCAACGTGCCATTGAAGGCCTTGCCGTTGAGCTTGAAGCGCGACTCGATCTCGTCGTCCACGCGTTCTTCGGTACGGGTATAGCCGATCTTGTAGTCCAGTACCGCGTCGGTCAGCTTGTTCTCGCCACCCAGGCTGGCGGCGAAGGTGTTCTCTTCCTTGGTCCGGTAGCGCATGCGCTTGTCGATCGAATCCTTCGGCATGCCGGCAAGTCGATACTGGTCGGTGCCGGTGGCGATCATGTCGGCGCTGTTGAAGTTGAAGATCACGCGCTGGCGGGTTTCGGCATCGTCGAACTGGCTGTACAGCGTGCGCAGGTAGTAACGGCTGTCCTCGTTCGGGCGCCAGTCGAAATTGAGGTTGGCGCCGATGCGCTTGCGCTCGATCTCGTACTTGCGGTTCTGCAGGTTCAGCGCGGTGATTTCGCCCGGGCGGGTGGTGGTCGGATCCTTGTTCCCGCTGACATCACCGTACTCCACTTCGCTGTTGTCCGATTCGAACGTCCGCTTCTGGTAGTTCACGCCGGCGGCAATGCCGAAGGTGTCGTTGAACACTTCGCTGTAGTTGAACGCGGCCTTCGGGCTGGTCTCGCCCGAAAGCTGCTGGTGGCTGCCTTCGATCTTGCCACGCAGGCTGCGGCCCTCGCGGTCGAACGCCGAGGCGGTCTCGACCAGGATCGCGCCGCCAATGGCGTCGCCCGGCATGTCCGGGGTCGGTGATTTGATCACGCGCAGGCGCTCGGTCGAATCGGACGGGATCACGTCCATCGGTGCGGCGCGGCTGGAGTTGTCCGGTGTGCCGATGGCGATGCCGTCGACGCTGACGCTGTTGAGGTTGGCATCCAGTCCGCGCACGACCACGTAGCGGCCCTCGCCCTGGTCGCGCGTCACGCTGATGCCCGGCAGGCGTTGCAGCGACTCGGCCACGTTCTTGTCCGGGTACTGGCCCAGCGCGTCGGACGACACCGCATCCTCGATGGCGTTGCTGCTGCGCTTGAGGTCCACCGCGCGGATCTGCGATTCAAGCTGGGCGCGCACTTCAATGCGGTCCAGGTCGACCGCATCGGCGGCCACTGCACCGGTGGCGGCGACCGCCTGCTGCCCGGCGGCCTGCAGTGGTGCAGCAGCCCCCATCGCCAGGGTCAGGGTGATGGCAACGGCCAACGGAGTCTTGATATGCACTGGGAATCCCCATTCCTGTTAAGAATGGGTCTGCACGGTATGTCCGCAAGGTTGCATGGCAATGACATGCATCTGCACATTTCATGCAGGCCGTCTCCGGCCCCGGTTTGGGGTTGGGCGCCCAATCCGGCAAAATGGCGTCCTCTCTCCTTATCCCCCTTCCCGACCATGAAGATCGTCGAAGTGCGCCACCCGCTGGTGCAGCACAAGATCGGCCTGATGCGCAACGCTGCGCTCAGCACCAAGGATTTCCGCGAACTGGCCAACGAGCTCGGCACGCTGCTGGCCTACGAGGCCACCGCCGACCTGGACACCGAGCCGCACACCCTGGCCGGCTGGGCCGGCCCGGTCACCGTGCAGCGCATCGCCGGCGCCAAGATCACCGTGGTGCCGATCCTGCGCGCCGGCCTGGGCATGCTCAGCGGCGTGCTGTCGCTGATCCCGGCGGCACGCGTCAGCGTGGTCGGCCTGCAGCGCGATGAGGAAACCCTGCAGCCGGTGCCCTACTTCGAGCGCCTGACCGGCCGCCTGGAAGAGCGCGACGCGCTGATCCTGGACCCGATGCTGGCCACCGGCGGCACCCTGATCGCCACCATCGACATGCTCAAGCGTGCCGGCGCCCGCCGCATCAAGGGCATCTTCCTGGTGGCCGCGCCGGAAGGCATCGAAGCAGTCAAGGCCGTGCATCCGGACGTGGAAATCTACACCGCGGCCATCGATGCCCAGCTCAACGACAAGGGCTACATCCTGCCCGGCCTGGGCGATGCCGGTGACCGCATCTTCGGTACCCGCGTCGGTTGATCCGGTGAACCGGGGTCGGATCCCTTTCGCAGAAAGGGCTCTGACCCCACCCCGGATGCCGGCCTACAGGCCGGCCGCGAACGCTTCCAGCTGGCCGATGACGGTGTTCCAGCCGTCGAAGAAGCCCATCTGCTCATGCTGGTCGCGCAGGGCCTTGTCCGGGTGCATCACCTGCGCGGTGTAACGACAGCCCTGGCCCTCATCCTCCATCGAGATGATGGCGGTGAAGCCCAGCCACGGTGACTGCGGCCGCCAGCCCGGGCCCAGCATCGAGGTGAACACCAGACGCTGCTGCGGCACGATCTCCAGGAAGCTGCCCGGGTTGTCACTGCTGCCGCCGTCGGGGCCCTGCATGAAGGTGTGGAAGGCGCCGCCCGGGCGCAGGTCGAAGGCACGCACTTCGGTGGACCACGGCTTCGGGCACCACCACTGGCGCAGCAGCTCCGGGTCGGTCCACGCCCGCCACAGGGCGGCGCGCGGTGCGTTCAGTACGCGACTGATGACCAGATCGGTCTCGGGGTTGTTACCTGCGTCTACGGCCATGGGCCTGCTCCTGTCGGTGAAGGGTTTCGACAAACTCGACCATGCGGTCGGCGCGCGCCTCCCACACGACGCGCTGCGCGGCCAGCCATTGCTCGGCCTGGCCCAACCGTTCCGGCACCAGTTCGCAGGTGCGTACACGCCCCTGCTTGCGGCTGCGCACCACGCCACTGCGCTCCAGCACGGCCAGATGCTTCATCAGCGAGGGCAAGGCCATCTCAAAAGGCTCGGCCAAGGTCGACACCGTGCGCGGCCCCTGCCCCAGCGCCGCCACGATCGCGCATCGGGTGGGGTCGGCCAGTGCCTGGAACACGTCTTGAATGGCGGGATCATACTTACCCATCTGGCTAAGTAATACGCCGATCTGAATGCCCCCCTGCAAGCGGTCGCTGCCGAGGCACGATTCTTCACGTGGCCTTGCTGCCTGCAGGCCAATGCTCCGCGCACCCGCCACCGCCTGGAGTGCTCTCGATGAAAGCTTCTTTCCTGCTGGCCGCTGTCCTGCTGGTCGGCCTGCCCCTGGCTGCCAATGCCACCACGCCGCAGCAGCAGCGCATGGCCGACTGCTCGGCCAAGAACAAGGGCTTGAAGGGTGACGCCTACAAGACCGCGCAGAGTTCCTGCCTCAGTGGCCACGCCGCCGAAGCCAAGCCGGCCAACGCGCAACAGGAACGCATGCGCAAGTGCAATGCTGACGCGGGTGCCAAGAAGCTGGCCGGTGACGCGCGCAAGACCTTCATGAGCAGCTGCCTGAAGGCGTCGTAGCATCGCTCGTCCAGTTCAATCGAATGGGGGCAGAGCCCGTTGCACGGCAATGGCATTCGACCCCATCTGAATATCGATATCTGACAGATGTGCCGACCAACGGTCGGCACCCACCAATAGCCACCGGCCACCTGTCAGAGGTGGGGCGGTGTAGGTGGGCAGGCGCCGTGGATGGCGCCATCGAGCCCCCATGGGTGGGTTTACGGCGTGTCCTGACCACCCGCACCGCACCGCCATCCCACGGAATGCCGTTCTTGATCTTGCTTCGGCTTCTGCAGGTGCAGGGAGCAGCCCTGCCGAACACCCGTCACCCCAGCGCGCGCGCCTTCAGTTCACCCTGCTCGTGCAGGGTCACGAAACGCCCCTTGTCATCGCGACCCAGCTGCGCCAGCGCCACCTGCGGGTCGTGGGTGAAAAACAGATGCACGTTGCGCGCCAGCTTGTCCTCAAGGAACTGCCGCTTCTCGTCGATCAGGAGCTCGGCATTGCGGTCGTAGCCCATGGTGATCGGCACGTGTACCCATGAGCGCCCCGGGATCAGGTCGGCACAGAACACCACCCCGCCGTGCGCATCTTCGCCGGCGTGCGCGTGGCCGACAATCTCGGCCAGCATCAACCCCGGCGTGTGGCCATCGCTGTAGCTGAAGCGAACGCTGCGACCCAGAACCTTCGAATACTCGCCGTCCACCACTTCCAGGCGACCGCTGGCCTGCAGCAGGCCAGGCAGCTCCGGAATGAAGCTGGCACGGTCGCGCGGATGCGGCTGCATGGCGCGCTGCCAATGCTGCGCACCGACCACATAAGTCGCATTGGGGAACAGCAGTTCCGGCTCACGCCCTTCGCTCCATGCCGCCAGCAGGCCACCGGCATGATCGAAATGCAGGTGGCTGAGCACGACGACATCAATGTCCTCGTGCTCGAAACCTGCTTCGCGCAGCGAATCGATCAGTACGTGCTGGCTTTCCTGCACGCCATAGCGCTCACGCATGCGCGGATCGAAGAACGCCCCGATACCGGTTTCAAACAGCACGGTCTTGCCTTCCAGCGGGCTGGCAAGCAGCGCACGGCACGCCAGCTCGATGCGATTGAGCTCGTCCGGTGCCGCCCATTTTTCCCACAACGCGCGCGGCGCGTTGCCGAACATCGCGCCGCCGTCGAGGCGCTGCGAGTTTCCACGAATAGACCAGAGTTTCATGTGTCGATTATCGGCGCCGGCTCGTTAAATAATCGCTAGAAAGGAAACAGAAAACCCCGCCGTCAAGGGCGGGGTTTCGGTAAACAGCCAGATTGGCGGCCAGCGGCCGGCACGACTGGATCAGCGTGCCGGCGCGACCAGGGCGCTGCCCACCGGGTTGCGCGGGTCGCTGCCGCCAAACAGCTTGTTGGCCTTCCGGTCCCATTCCACGGTCTGCAGGTTGCCCCACACGTGGCTGGACCCGCGGCCCCCGGCGGCCACATTGCCCGGCAGGTCGATCTTGTGACCCATCGCCTGCAGCTGCTTCACCGTGGCCGCGTCGAATGCATCGTCCTCTGCTTCGATCAGGTCCGGCAGCCACTGGTGGTGGTAGCGCGGCAGCGCGGCAACCTGCTGCGCGTCCAGGCCGGCGTCGTAGCCGAGGATGCCCAGCAGCACCATGGTGATGATGCGGCTGCCACCCGGGGTGCCCAGCACCACCACCTTGTCGGCGTTCTCCATGAAGGTCGGGGTCATCGAGCTGAGCATGCGCTTGCCCGCCTTCGGCGCATTGGCCTCGTAGCCCATCACGCCGAACGCGTTGGGCGTGCCCGGCTTCAGCGCGAAGTCGTCCATCTCGTTGTTCAGCAGCACGCCGGTGCCCTTCGGAATCAGCCCCGAGCCGTACAGCAGGTTGACGGTCTGGGTCGCGCCGACGCGGTTGCCGTCGCGATCGATGATCGAGAAGTGCGTGGTCTCGTCGTCTTCCAGCGGCGTCGGGTTGCCCGACAGCAGGTCGCTGGGCGTGGCCTTTTCCGGATGGATGGTCGCCCGCAGGCCCTGTGCGTAGTCCTTGCTGGTCAGCACCTTCTGCGGGATCTGCACGAAGTCCGGATCGCCGAGGAAGAAGGTGCGGTCGCGGTAGGCACGGCGCATCGACTCCACCACCAGGTGGGTGCGGTGCGCCGGGTCCATCTTGTTGATGTCCCAGCCTTCCAGGATCTGCAGCATGCTGGCCAGCGCGATGCCACCGGACGACGGCGGCGGCGCGGTGGTGATCTTCCAGCCGTTGTAGTTGAACACGATCGGTTCGCGCTGCTTCACGCGATAGCCGGCCAGCTCTTCAGCGGTCCACTTGCCGCCGGCCTGCTTCACGCCGGCCAGCAACAGCTTTCCGGTCTGGCCCTTGTAGAAGCCATCGAAGCCACCTGCGGCCAAGCGCTCCAGCGTCTGTGCCAGCTCCGGCTGCTTGAACAGGTCACCGCTGGCGATCGGCTTGCCGTTGCGCAGGTAGACCTCACGGGTGCCGGGATAGCGCTCCATCACCTCACGGCGAGAGGCATAGCCCTTGGCCATGCGGTCGTAGACCGGGAAGCCTTCGCGCGCGATGCGGATCGCCGGCTGCAGCGATGCAGACAGCGGCAGCTTGCCGTGCTTGGCCGACAGCTCGACCAGCGCCGCAGGCAGGCCCGGAATACCGGCCGACCACGCACCGTTGACCGAGCGGTCACGGTCGAGGTTGCCCTGCTTGTCGAGGAAGGCCTGCGGCGTTGCCGCGGCCGGCGCGGTCTCGCGCGCGTCCAGCATCACGTCCTTGCCGGTGGCCGCGTCGTGCAGCAGGAAGAAGCCACCGCCACCCAGCCCGGAACTGATCGGCTCGACCACCGCCAGCGTGGACGATACCGCCACCGCGGCGTCGAAGGCGTTGCCGCCCTGCGCCAGGATGTCGATGCCGGCCTGGGTGGCCAGCGCGTGGCCGCTGGCAATGGCCGCGCCGTCGGGGCGCTCGGCACGGGCCGGGCTGTCGGCCCAGGCAATCGGGCTCAGCAGCAGGCCGAGCAGCAACAGGCGGCGGACGATCAGCGTCTTCATTCGGATGGGGGCTCCGCATAGAGTTCGGGGTGATCGTGCTGCAGCTGGCGCAGCTTGGCCAGCAGCTGGTCTTCCGTTTCCACGATCTCCGGGTCCGGATCGATGCACTCGACCGGGCAGACGACCACGCACTGTGGCTCGTCGAAATGGCCCACGCATTCGGTGCAGCGCGCAGGGTCGATCACGTAGATGGTTTCACCCATCGCAATGGCCTGGTTCGGGCAGGCCGGCTCGCATACGTCGCAGTTGACGCAGAGCTCGTTGATTTTCAGCGACACGGCGATACTCCTCGCCCGCGCCTTGGGACAAAGGACCGGCCAGCGCGGGCGCGCGGGCCGGTCAGGTCATCAGCGGCGCCCTTGCAGGACGCCGCCCGGGCCATGCCGGAGCATGGCCGCCATGGCTCGGTCTTACTTGGCTTCGACGAAAATGTACTCGGCACCGGTCGGCTGGATCGCAGCCTGAACGCGGGCGTTGTCGGCCGACTGGCCGATGAAGACGACGCGCACGCCCTTCATCGAATCCGGCGACACGTCCTTGAACACGGCCTGGATCATGTCAGCCATTTTGCCCGAGGCCGACGAACCGAAGGCCAGCATGTTGCCCGGCTGCACGCCACGGGCCACGGCCTGGGTCGCGCTCTCGGTCTGGCGCTCGTACTTGGCCTGGAAGTCCGGGTCCGATTCCGGGGAGAGGTAGTACAGGAACGGGCTGTTGGTGATGTTGCCCATGTTCTGGATGGCCACTTCCTGCAGGTACTTCTTCCAGCCTGCATCGTCGTCCTTGGCCGGGGCGACCAGGGCCTGCTTGGCCTCGTCGACCGGAGCGGCCTCTTCCTTCTTGCAGGCGGTGAAGGCCAGGGCCAACGAAGCGATCAGCATCGCGCGCATGGTGGTGTTCATGGGTTTCCTCCCGGAATGGTGCGTGGTGTTGTGCGTAATGGGGTGCGGGTACAGCAGGACTTACGACTGTGCCGCCTTCGCTTCGCGGACCTTGCGCAGGGCTTCGAGCACCGCGGCCGGCACGAAACCGGACACATCGCCGCCCAGGCGCGCGATCTCGCGGACCAGCGAGGACGAAATGAAGCTGTGCTGCTCGGCCGGGGTCAGGAACAGGGTCTCGACCTCGGGGATCAGGTGACGGTTCATGCTGGCCATCTGGAACTCGTACTCGAAATCGGACACCGCGCGCAGGCCACGCAGCAGCACCCCGCCCTGGACCGAACGGACGAAATGGGCCAGCAGGGTGTCGAAGCCGATGACCTCGACGTTGCCATGGTGGCCCAGTGCGCCACGCGCCAGCTGCACGCGCTGCTCCAGCGGTAGCGCCGGGCCCTTGGACGGGCTCTGCGCCACGCCCACCACGACCTTTTCAAACAGCGGCGCGGCCCGGCTGACCAGGTCGATATGACCGTTGGTGATCGGGTCGAACGTGCCGGGATAGACGGCAATGCGGCGGTTGGCCACGGTCATGGGCGGATGCGGATGTTCAGATGAGGTCAAAGTGTAGCAGTGGCGCGGCGGTACAGGGCAAAGCGCACCTCGCGGGTGCCGCCCTCGCGGTGCAGCAGCCAGTCCGGCGGCAGCACCGGCACGTGGCCGGCCGGCGATTCCAGGTACAGCCAGGCATCGGCGGCCAGGTGCCGCGGCAGCTGCGCCAGCACGTCCTGCCACAGGCCATCGGCGAACGGCGGGTCGATGAAGACCAGATCGGCCTGCTGCGCGGGCGCGCCCTGCAGCCAGCGCAGGGCATCGGCCTGCACCACGGTGATCTGATCGGCGGCCTGGAGCTTCGCCACGGCCGCGCTCAGATTGCGTCCCAGCTGCGCGTCGCGCTCGACCAGGGTGGCGTGGGCAGCACCGCGCGAGACCGCCTCCAGGCCCAGCGCGCCACTGCCGGCGAACAGGTCCAGCACCCGCGCGCCGCCCAGTCTGGGCATCAACCAGTTGAAAAGGGTCTCGCGCACGCGGTCACTGCTGGGCCGCAGCCCCGGCAGGGTCGGCACCGGCAGGCGGGTATTGCGCCAGCGACCGCCGATGATGCGGACCTGGCCGTCGTTGCCCCCACGGCCGCTCACAGGCGCCCCCGGCGGGGTTCATTCGAGAATTTCAGCATGAGCGGGATTGTAGTCGTCCGGGCGGCGCCCGGAACCCGCAGAGGCCGAAGCAACAGCCAGAGCAACGGCAAAAGCTGGTTTCCTGTGGGTAGGCGGGGTGGGCCAGGTTGTGGGGGACGCCGTAAACCCGTCCATGGGGGCTTGGCCGCGGCATCCATGCCG